>NZ_JAFBEP010000020.1 GCF_016908775.1 Defluviitalea raffinosedens
GACCCTCCTTGGTATTTATTGTTTTCAGCGACTAATATTTTACCAAAAAGAGTGGTCTCTTGCTATTTTTTGTCCTAGAACAATTTTACACTAAGGCAAATTTCTCAGAAATTTCTCAGTAATGATGTGTTTACATGAATGTTTGCATGTATCTACATATAGTCCTTGCACAACACATGATTTTGTTCTTAAATTGAGCATACTTCTCAAATATCGATTTACAAACATCAATTTACAGTTTTTATTCAATATATTATTTTTCAGCAAAACGGTAACCAATGCCGACCTGAGTAAGAATAAATCTGGGATTAGCTGTATCTTTCTCGATTTTTCGGCGCAAACTTGCCATAAATACTCTGAGGCTTTTTGCATCGCCAACTTCACCATATCCCCATATCTGATTAATTATATAGTTATGTGTCAGCACCTTACCTCTATTTGCAATTAATAGTTTAAGAAGTTTATACTCCATCGGCGTTAAGTGAACTTCATTTTGATCCACGAATACAAGACCTTTTGTATAATCTACAGTTAAATTCTCGCACGTAAAAACTTCTAAATTTTCTGGATTTGTTAAGCTACTTATTTTCCGTTGGGCAACCCTAATTCTGGCAAGAAGTTCTCCTGTGTAAAAGGGTTTAGTTATATAATCGTCAGCTCCACGATCCAACGCGTTGATTATCTCATATTCTTCTTCACGTGCAGAAACAACAATAATCGGAGCATTACTCCTTTCTCTTATTTGCTGGATAACCTCTATACCATCAATATCAGGCAATCCCAAATCTAGAATAATAATATCCGGATTATTAGCATAAAACAGTGCGATTGCTTCTTTTCCTGTCACTGCAAAAAAAGTTTTGTATCCTTCATCCTTTAATAACATACTTATTAAAGACATAATATATTTATCATCTTCAACTAATAATATAGAAGCATTATCTTTCATGATAACCCCGCCTTTGCTATCTAGTGTTTAAACCATCATTTTATCAAGAGGTATTTAATTTTTTCAAGCATCCATCACTATTGTATGGTTGCTAAATACATGGTAGAGTAAATATAAACAGCGCACCTCCAAGATGTGATTTTTCCATACGAATATTACCACCATGAGACTCCACGATTGCTTTACAGATTGCCAAACCCAATCCAATCCCTTTTTTACCGTCAGAACTGGTCTTGCCACTTGTAACAAATGCGTCAAAAATGTTATCTTTTATTTGAGGCGCAATTCCTTCTCCACCATCAGCAACTCCAAATTCCACATACCCTTCTTTTTGGCTTACACAAAGCTCTATAGGTCTATCTTTTGGAGTATGAGTAACAGCATTATCCAAAAGATTTATAAGTACCTGGGTAATCATTTTTCCATCCATAGGTATTGCTAATAATTCCTTTGGCATTATAATATTGAAATGTCTTTCGGTAAGCCTGGGAACATGACTAATCGCCTCATTGACAACATCATCAACTACTTCTATTTGTTTATTAACATTTAATTTCCCGTTGTCAATTCGTGTCATATTCAGTATGTTTTCAACCAAGGCGGTGAGCCAAACTGCCTGTTCATATATGTCTTTAGCTAAACGTTCTATACTTTCATGGTCAAGGCTCTTTCCACGTTGTACAATATAACTGCTAGCTCCTGCAATTCCGGTAAGTGGGGTTCGCAAATCGTGGCTAATACTTCGCAGAAGATTACTCTTTAAGTGTTCACTTTCCATGGCAATACGTATGTTCTCCCGTTCATTGTAAACAAACTCCCGATCTAAAGCAATGCCCATCTGAGCTGCAACAGTTTTAACCAGCCATTCCTGCTCAATGTTAAAATTTACATTTTTATTATATATCTTAAGCGTTCCAACTCTTTTTGTAAGCCCCATTATTGGAAAATCTGTACTTCTTTCACCTATATTGGAGGCAAAGTTATCACTTGCAAAGGTCTGGTTGCTTTCATTGAGCTCTATTATGCTGTCATATCCGGTATACTCCCTTATACAGCGCATTCCCTGACGAACAATATTCTCTTCACCATTAACATTAAGAAGGCGCTGTGACACCTCATACAGCAATTTCGCTGTTTGCTCGTTTTTCTGCGAAATTATCAGTTGCCTCTGAAATCTTGCTGTCAAGCTTGAAGATATTACTGATGTTATAAAAAAAAACAGCATTAGAGTGATATCATTGGTGTTGTTAATAGCAAAGGTTTGCACAGGTTCAGTAAAGAAATAATTGAAAATCATCACGCTAATGCAGGACGCAATAATGCCAAAACGGTATCCTCTCGTCAAGGCATTTACCAATAGCACCCCAACTATAAAAATCATAAGGATATTCACTTTATCTATACCTAATTGTTTTAATGCTAAAGAACTAATAGTAGCTGCTAACAAAATTACAATCATTCGTAAATAATATTTACTGCTCATATTGTCACCTCGTAGAGGTATTTTATCATATTTTTAGTTTATAAGTTTTAATATCTTTTCTACATCATTGCGGCGTCCTATAACCAAAAGATGTTCCTCCGGCTTGAATATATGATCGGCCGCCGGCAAAAATGAAATGCTCCCTCCAGCTTTTGTTGCCAGTATACTTACACGGTATTTTGTCCTGAAATTTATCTCCTTTATACTTCTGCCAATCCAGCTTTCTGCAGGCGGAATTTCATATATGGAAACATCATCTGTCAGCCCGATATAATCAAAAACGTGGTTTGCACTGCAGCGCACCGCCAGTTTTTCAGCAATATTCCGTTCAGGATCTATAACTTCATCGGCACCATTACGCAGTAAGAATTTAGTATGAATATCACGGCTGGATTTGCTGATTACATATTTAGCGCCCAAATCCTTAAGCAGATTGGTAATTTCCAGGCTGCTCTGAAAATCATTTTCAACACAAACAAAACATACGTCATAATTATCAATGCCCAGTGAACGAAGTACTTCTTCTTTTGTACAATCACCAATTTGTGCATTTGTCACGATGGGTAAAAGTTCTCTTATATTTTCTTCATTTTTATCAACAATCATGACTTCATTTCCAAGCTCAACCAGCTTACGGCTCAAATGTTTTCCAAATCGTCCAATTCCAATAACTAAAAATGATTTCATACCGATACCCCTATCCTATATTTATTTTTTCTACCGGATTCTGTATAGATGATGCCACTCCATGTTCTGTAAACAGCAAAGTAAAAGAAAGACTTCCGACTCTGCCGCTATACATCAATAGTATGATAATTATTTTTGCAAAGGTATTCAGACCACCTGTGATTCCCGTAGAAAGACCAACAGTACCAATTGCAGATGTAACCTCAAACAAAATATCATCAAGTCCTAAAGCTTTATTTGTAGCACTAATAAGTAAAGCCGCACTCAGTATAAGAAGTATATTGACTGTCACAACGGCAGACGATCTCTTTAGTGCATTATCTTCCAGTCTCCTGCCAAATATATTATCACCCTTCCTATTTTTCAAGCTTGACCACAGCGAAATCATGATAACCGCCAAAGTAGTAGTCTTGATCCCACCGGCAGTAGATCCGGGACTGCCACCTATAAACATCAACACAATAGTTAGAAGTTTACTTGCAGAGGTTAATGCTGCAACATCAACAGTATTGAAGCCTGCCGTTCTGGGCGTAACTGCGCCAAAGAGAGAGGCTAAAACTTTTTCTCCTGTAGTCATCCCATAAAGAAGGTTATTTCTTTCAAAAATATAAAAGCATATCGTCCCTGACACTATAAGAATTGCGGTCACCGTCAAAACTATTTTTGTATGCAGCTGATATTTTTTAAAATGATACTTATTTTTCTCAATATCATCCCATACAAAGAACCCTATTCCGCCGACGATGATAAGTGTAATGATTGTTAAATTAACAACCGCATCCCCGAAAAAATTTGTTAGTGATGAATACTTGCCGTACTTTCCCATTATGTCAAACCCGGCATTGCAAAAAGCTGAAACCGAGTGAAAAATGCCATTATATATTCCTTCCAGCAAGCCCATTTTGGGTATAAACCTCAATGATAGCAATACTGCACCAATACCTTCAAACAGCAAAGTGCCAAGCAATATTTTTTTTGTCAGGCGTACAATCCCACCGATATACATAGTATTTACACTTTCACGTAAAAGTCCCCTTTCTTTCAGCCCGATTTTCCTTTTTAAAAAAATAGAAAACATTGTGACAACCGTCATAAACCCCAAGCCACCTATTTGAATCAGCAGTAAAATAACTACTTGTCCAAATGGCGACCATTGTGTATATGTGTCAAAAACAACAAGGCCTGTTACACAAGTAGCAGAGGTTGCTGTAAAAAGTGCATTAATTAATCCGGGAAATAAATTATTGCGGCTGGCTATCGGCAATGACAGCAAAAATGTCCCGGCAATTATTATCAGAAAGTAGCCAAGTGCTATCATCTGTGGGTATGATAACGATTTCAATTTTCCTATATATTTTCCCACAATTTTTCCTCCCTTTTCTGCAGGACGGCCTCATACAACCTCTGGGCTGTAATCTCTTTCCCAGTTAAGTGAGGAATTTTTTCCCTGATGAATATTCCTTCGTTCCTGCTATCATTACAAAAACTAATCATTTTTTCTATGTCATATACTTTGAAGCCTATTTTACATAAAACAATATTGTCTGCATCACTTTCCGATAATGCAAACAAGTATTGGAAATTATGTCCCTGTTCTATTAAAAATGGCTCTGTCAAGTATAATACATGAATATTATTTTTTTTAAAAGTGCACTAACTTGCTTCGCCAGTTCCGTCCCCCCTAAAACAATAGCAACCGGGTAAATTTCATCATCAGATACAATACCCCCGGCAGCTATAAAATCATCAAGCTTTGCCATAGTGTAATATCCAAAATAAATAAACAGGATAGCGAAGCCAAGAAGCATCAATAACCGCATTAATTCACCCCTCTTACATCTTTCTGCATGCTGTTATTTTAATACTTTTGATATAAAGAATGTATTAATTATCGCTACATTGGTATTAATAAAATATTAAAACGCCATATAATCTTATTAACCTGACGCTTTACGAAGCAGCACGTCCCGTATGGGCAGCTTCTTGATATTTTTATCCTGTACTATTTTCATTACATCATATATGTCTTATTTCTACACAGTACATATCTTCTTAAATATTTCTGTATCAACATTTCATTTCTGACAAACATTGTAATGATTGCCCTTGCTTACTCCGGAAAAGTGCTGCAAGTCTTTTTCATGTTTTAGCAATCAGTAGCTTCTCCAGCTTGTTATATCTAAATCGCCATTTTTACACCTTGGTTTGTCAACTCCCTTAGCCAGTATAGACTTTAGTCTGCTTTTATGTACAATCTCTCCTGTATGGAGGATAAATGCATTACCTTTAAATGCATTTTATTATATCACCAAAGTGAGACAATAACAATTAAATTTCAGCCGCGTACAGCCGCGTACATGCTACGTACACAGGGTAAACGCATGAATTTTAATATGATGTCTAAAGGGCGGTAAGCACCTTCTAAATATGATTTTCGAGGACATTCCCTAATGTAAGCGGTACCGATGTGGATTGCCGGGTATTTGAGTACAATGAGGAAATCTTTGAAGTTCTGCCAAAAGAGATGCTTGCTGCTGACGGAAATGCAGGGTAAAGCCATTGTTAAATTTGCAGACGTTTGGAAGAATGGGGAAGCTGCAATAAATTTTCCGATACAAGCAATCCCCTTCGCAAGCGTTCATAAAATATAATTTCTGTGGATAAATTCTTTGTCAATTTTGTGGATTATTCCTCTTTGTACTCTTAAATGCTGAATTTTCAGTATTCTTAATGTTGTGCATAAACCTGTTGATAAATTGTATTAATTGCAATTCATTTATTACATCCAAAGTCATGATGCCGCACCCTGCTTCTTCACCGTTTCAGCTTTCCGTCCTTGCATTTGAAGGCTTGCTTTTTTTCCTTAAAGATAGCAAAAGCAGCAGCAGGGGAACAACAATCTGAAAGGGGATGGAATAGTAAAGCCACACCTTTTCAGCCCAATTGAACATCTCAAGCACATTTTCATATACCCATATTGAAAGTACGACACAAAAGGTAGAGATCGCCCCGGTCAGTTTCCTGTAGTCGTCAATTCCCGCTATCTGGCTTAAAGCTCTTGCAGCCGCGTAAATGCAAACTGAAATCTTTACCCCTCCGCCGATCAGCAGGTTTATGTCTACGAGCGGTTCTACATTCAGACCTGGAATAAGCAGTGATGTCAAATGGGGGATAAAGGTAGAGCGAGCCATCAAATCACTTCCCAGAACAAATATATCTCTGAAAAATAATATAATTCCTAATAAGGTTGAAACTGCTGCCGATACAAACACAACTTTTTTTAGCTTTTCCTTTTTGCTTAAATGCGGAAACAGCATAAGGAATGCAATAGTTTCTCCAAACGGAAAGGATATAAAACCAAAAGCTGCATTGAGCACAGGTGTAATGCCGTTTTCCAGGATAGGGAGGAAAGCTGTGAAATCATGGACAGTGATGAGCGACAGGCTGATAATGAGAACTACTAAAGGTATCACAGGCACCAGCAGCTCGCTTAACCTTCCTATTACCTCAATTCCGCTGTTGATTGCATAAACCAAAATAACTGCAAAAAGCCCTATCACCACAACCATAGGCGTTTCTGGAAAAGTCACCGTGCAAATAAACTCGCCAAAATTCCTGAACACCAGGGAAGCCAGGTGGATGAAATACCATGTATACAGAACGGCGAAAATATTGCCGGCAACTTTCCCCAGCTTTTCCTTTAAAATATCTACCAGGGTTTTTGATGGATTCAGTAATGCAATGGCCGCATAGACCCACATCAGCAATGTACCGCCTGCTCCCCCGAGGAGCATTGCCAGCCATGCGTCGTTTTTTGCTCCCTGTGCCGGAGCCAGTATTACAGTGCTTCCAAAAAGAAAGCCCGATAAAAGTAGAAATAGCTGAATGCTTGACATCCGTGCTTTTTCCATTACTTCAAGACTCCAATCATCTTTAGTGTTGCTTCTATCCATTGGGAAGGGCCGGATGGCCTTCTTCCTGATGCCAGGAGCAAACTGACAGCCAGGCTTGCCGCCATAAAGAAAATATATAGTGCAAATACCCTTGCCCGTTCTTTTTTTCGTATAAACCTTTGCAAGTCATATAAAATTAGAATTGCAAATACCGCTAAAACTATTATCATTATGTCATTCATCCTTTTTTACCGGACTTTTGATAATACCTGTCCGCAATATTTTTGCATCCACCTGAATGTCTACCGGAAGCTTACTAAAAATGCCATTCCAGTCTTTCTCTGCTTTTTTCCAGTATTGCGGGTAGTATTTGGACACATACGCGCCAAATCCGAATATGTCGCTGGAATACTCCTTTTGGGTCTTCTCCAGCGCCATCATGATTTCTTTTTTTATTTCCTCTCCCAGAGTTTTCTCCAGAAAATACAGATTGTCCGGCGAGTCCAATGCGCCTTTTCCCTCGTATCCTCCCACATTGGCCTCAGTCTCCACCTTGACAGTGAGCATGGATGGTTCGCCGTTTTCAAATGCCACCTTGACTTTCCCTTTTGACCTTATGATTTCCATCGCTATTTTGCCCTCATCTGCAGGAACATTCACAACAGCACTTTTCACTTTATCTATTGCAAACAGGTACCCACGTGTTTCATATAGGTCCAGCCAGCCCGCCAGCTTTCCGTCCCTAAAAACGGCAGTGCCTTCTGTAATGACTTTTTTTTCTCCGGCCTTTGATATTTGTCCGATGGCAGGTTGCCTTCCGCTGCCGCCCATATCTTTAATCAAGTCAATCAGCATGGTTTTCTTCAACGTGCCCCGTGAAACAGTATTTTCTACCGTTTCATTTATATACACGGCAGGTATGGACTCCATATCAGTTTCCATTTCAAGGATTTCCCTTGGTGTTACGCCTTTTGCCACAAGAACTGTCATTGAGTAGTCTATTTCATAGTCTCTCTGAAAAAAATCCAGGACTTCTTCTATGCCATCCTGCGAAAGCCTTTCACCAAGGATTAGAACCTGGGCTGTGCTTAAAAACAGCCTTTTGTCAACAATAGACAACATGCCTCTGACAGCGTCGAAAACTGTTTCTCCTTCATAGGACTCGATAAATACAGGCTTTGGCTGCGCACCTCCGCCTTTTCCCTTTCCGGAGGATGTGGATTGGATTGCGGCAGGTTCCACCACCTGGACGGTCAAAAGAACTTTGCCGTCTTCCGTCCGATCCAGTCCCAAGCCCGCCACAATATTTATTTCAGTCAGGTCTCTGTTGTTCCAGCAACCGGTCAGCATCAGGGGAAATACAAGCAAAAAGGCAATTCGTGCTATGCCGGTTCTTTTTATTCCCTTTCCGTACATCACGGTCTTGCTTTCACCTCCAGGCGTTTTGACCCTTTTGCACCTCCGGCATTTTCCTGACGCAATATCTTCGGCCTTGTCACCATAGCCCAGATGGGCACCACTATAAAAGAATCCTTGAGGTCGGAAGACGTAAGCGGTGAAAAAGGCGCCATATAGGGAACACCAAAGGAACGCAGCCTGCAGAGGTGCGTAAAAACAGCCACAGCCACAAAGGAAATTCCAAGAAAGCCTAAGAAATTGGCCGCAGCCAGGAACGCAAAGCGCAGCAGCATGGTTGCCCGGATGAGCGGCGGGACAACAAAGCTGCAGATAGCCGTAATAGCTACGATAATCACCATCAGGTTGCTGGCAATTCCCGCCGCTACCGAAGCCTCACCCAGCACAATCGCGCCCACAATGCTAAGCGCCTGGCCGATGGGTCTTGGCATACGGACACCCGCTTCGCGCAGGAGCTCAAAGGCTATAATCATCAATATAGCTTCGATAAAAGGCGAGAAAGGGATTCCCTGCCGTGAAGCCGCCAGTGTGATCATCAGTTTGAACGGGATGACCATATGGTGAAAGCTGACCAGCGACACATACATGGCCGGCAGCAGGTTTGATACCAGAAGCGCCATTAGGCGCAGGAGGCGCATGAAGGTTGCAAAATAGGCGTGGTCATAGTAATCATCCGTAGTCTGTATGGATTCTATAAAAAGATACGGGACCGTAAGGACATAGGGCGTACCGTCGCAGAATATGGCCACACGCCCCTCCAGTAGTTTTCCGGCCAGCTTGTCGCATTTTTCGCTGTTCCCCACCGTGGGAAAAAGTGATAATCGGCTGTCGGAAATGAACTGCTCAATAATACCGGTATCAAGAATGGCATCGGTCTTGATTTTCTTGAGCCTCTCCCGCACTTCCCTGACAATCCCCTCATTGGCAATCCCCTTGATATAGCAGATGCAGACATCGGTTTTTGTCTGCTTTCCGAGCTGCATCATTTCCAGCTTGAGATTCGGGTTTTTGATCCTTTTTCGAATGAGGGTGGTATTGGTAAGCAGGTTCTCGACAAAGCCTTCCCTTGCGCCCCTGATAGATGTCTCCGTATCGGGTTCCTCTACCTGCCGTCCCTGCGGAGCTTTTACTCCAATAACCAGCGCCTTGTTTTCTCCGTCGATAAAAAGCAAGGCTTCCCCGGACACGATGCCGTCCACCGCTTGCCGCATATCATCGGCTTCTTTTATGTCGTTGTTGATGACTACACATTCTTTAAGCTGTTCAAATATGCGTCTGCCCTCATGCAATTCCGTGTTTGAGAAAAAGTCAAGGATAGGGCGGATCACATCCTGGTTCAATACCCTCTTGTCAACAAAGCCGTTGATATATGCCACCAGTATTCTAATCGATCTTTTTTTCCCGCATGAAATTTCCCGATGCATAAAATCGCTGCAGCCGGAAAATATTTCGCTAAGCCTGGCCTTAACAGCTTCAATGGTTTTCGGTATTTGTTCGTATGAATCAGCATGTGCATTATCAGCGTTAGTGTTTTGATTTCCTGTTTTTCTTTGTTTTCTTATTCTCCCAAGCATTTCTTTATCACCTGTTTTATATTATAACCATTATATGGGCATGAAATACACAAATAGGGTTTTCAAGAAGCAAGCTCCTTTGAATAAAAAAATAAAAGCCCTGCAATCAGAGCTTTCTTACTTTCACTATCTATTATATGGCTATTTCATCAATCATACCGCTATACCCCAGCACCAGGTTGTCCTTTTCCTTTTTAGCCTTAGTAGAAGCAAGGCTGGCAAGGTTTATAAGGTTTATTATTGTTTTATACATGTTTCCTTTCCTGGGATTTCTCCTTCTTCCGCCTGCAATTCCTGCTGAAACGCTTATGCTTATACCCTCGCAAAATTCGTACTGCTTTATCCTGCTTAAAATATCCTGTACCATTGCTTCACATGTTTCAGCGCATTTATCCGTTACAAGTGCGAATTCATCGCCGCCATACCTGCAAAGAAAAGTGCCTGCGGGTGCAAAGCTCTTAAGGATTTGCGCAATCTCCTTCAGAATATTGTCTCCTACTGCATGTCCAAACTCTTTGTCAATATTTCCAAAGCTATTAATATCAAAGAAAGTGATGGATATTTCACTGCCCTGTTCAAGGAGTTTATGGGCTTTGTATATAACATAGTCGCTTCTGTATAACCCCGTCAAAATATCCACATGCTTGCAGATTTCAGTTTCAATTATTTTTTTCGTTATAACCCCAATAGCTTTATTGTCCTGAGTGACAAAGAGGATGTCCGTATCGCCGGCTTCAAAAAATTCTTTAGCTTTCCATACTGGTTGGTCCGCTTCAATGCATCCATAGCTTCCGGACATGGCGTCCAGCGCAATCCTATTTGGGTGAGATTTTATCAAATCATTTCTCGTCAGGACACCAACAGTTTTCCCGTTATCAGTAACAGGAAAGCAGTCCGTGTCTGTCTTTTCAGCAATATCCCTTATTCGTTTCATTCCCCAAAAAGCATCAACAGTGATGTAATCCTTTATCATAATTTCAAATGCTTTCCTTATCATAAATCTATAGACTTGCTAACCTGGAGCACAATATTCACCTGGGTTTTCACAATTGTTGACTCGTTAGCAACCTTACCTCCTTCCTCTAATAAAAGCCCAACCAGCTTTTCCTGCGGAAGCATATTAAAAAGTGCCTTTCTTACCACTATGGCCTCAATTGCAGGATGATCCACCTTTATGATCTCATACTGGTCCGGAGACAATATATCCACCATGCGTCTTGCCGCCTCAGGCCCGATTGGCGCCCGCTTTCCGACAATGAGCGCATCCTGCATCGGAGGCATTTCAAACTCCGACATACGCATGGTGATTTCTGCTTTTTTGGTGCTATCTACATTTTTAGACATTTCCTTCCCTTCTTCCGTTTGCTATGAAAAATATTTTATCATATTTTGTATGATTTTTATAATTATTTTATATATATTTATTATTTATTAAGTCTATTTAACCGTTTTTTATGAGGAATTCACTCTTGTATTATAAGCTTGTGTTGAAACTGGCAGTAGTGGCAAGAACGCTTCAAGGGACAAAACATGTTAAAAAGGCAGGATATTTCAGCCTTGTACTGTCCGGTATCCTGGCATCATCCGCTCTTTTGACTTTTACCCTGACATTTCCTTATTGCGCAAGGGCGGAAATTACTGCTCCCATGTACCAGATAACAGCCATGATTGATTATGGAAGACTACTTCAAAAGGCTTGAACCTATTCGCCTTTTTATATGTTTGGAATGATGAATTTAGAAATATGGCGCAATAATAACAGATGCCGTTGGTATAAACAAAAACCAAAGGCATCCCGGGTATTTATATTCCATTATATGCTTTCAAATAAATATCTTTTAATTCCGATACAATAGGCATTCTTGGATTTGCTGTTGTGCATTGGTCTTCAAAAGCTTTATCTGCGAGTTCATCCAAAACCTGCATAAACTGGTCTTCCGATATGCCGCAATCCTTTATGGACAGGGGAATTAGCAGCTGCTTCATCAGGTCAATTACCGCAGATATCAGGCTGTTTATACCTTCCTCCGTATTGCGGCAGGGTAGCCCAAGATATTTAGCTATTTCCGCGTATTTTTGATCCGCTATATAGTGTTCATATTTTGGAAAGGCAGTAAACTTTGTCGGTCTTGAAGCATTGTATCTAATAACATGGGGAAGTAAAACAGCATTAGCTCTTCCGTGAGGTATATGAAATTTACCACCTAATTTATGTGCCAGACTGTGATTAATACCTAAGAAAGCGTTAGTGAAGGCCATACCTGCTATACATGATGCGTTATGCATTTTTTCACGTGCTTTTTGATCATCACCATTCATATAGACTTTCGGCAAATATTCAAATACAAGCTGGATAGCCTTCATAGCAAGTCCGTCTGTGTAGTCCGATGCCATAACCGATACGTAAGCTTCGATTGCATGAGTTAATACATCCATCCCTGTATCGGCTGTAACATATGCAGGTACTGATTGCACAAATTCCGGGTCAATAATGGCGACGTCTGGTGTTAGCTCGTAATCTGCCAGCGGATATTTCGTTTCTTTTTCCGGGTCTGTTATTACTGAAAAGGATGTTACTTCCGAACCCGTACCCGAAGTGGTAGGAATAGCTACCAATTTGGCTTTATTCCCCAGCGGAGGATACTTGAACACTCTCTTGCGTATATCCATGAATTTCATACGCAGATCATCGAAATCGGTTTCAGGATGTTCATAAAATAACCATATTGCTTTAGCGGCATCAATTGCCGAACCTCCTCCCAGAGCAATGATAACATCAGGCTGAAAGGCTTCTGCTGCTATAACACCTTCTCTTACCGTATCAACTGTCGGGTCTGGCTGTACCCTGTCAAAAATCTCTGAATGCACATAGTTTCTGCCTTCACGTTTTCTTAAATGGTACAGGACTTTTTCTACATATCCCAGTTTGACCATTACTTTATCCGTAACAATAAAAGCTCGTGAGATATTAGGCATTTTTGACAGATACTGGACAGAGCCAGGTTGGAAATAGATTTTCTCCGGTATTTTAAACCACTGCATATTGTACCTTCTCCTTGCCACACGTTTCTTATTGATTAAATTTACGGCAGTGATATTGGCAGTTGTACTGTTTCTGCCAAAGGAGCCGCAGCCTAATGTGAGTGAAGGCATATTGGTATTATATATGTCTCCTATAGCCCCATGACTGGAAGGCTGATTGACAATAATTCTTCCGGTGTTTACCCGTTCTGCAAACTCGCTGATTACACATTCATTGTTGGAATGGATAACCGCAGAATGGCCAGACCCTCCGAAATTAACCATTTCCACAGCTCTTTGGATACCTTCATCAGAATTGTTCACTTTAAAACAGGCCAATATGGGACATAATTTCTCCCTGGATAAAGGATATTCAGGTCCTACTCCTTCAATTTCAGCAACCAGTATTTTTGTACCCTCCGGGACCTCGATTTCAGCCATTTGTGCGATGGTTTCAGCAGATTTGCCCACAATTTTCGGGTTCATGGCACATTTCTTTTCATCAATAGCCAGACCTTCCAGCCTTTCCCTTTCTTCTTCATTGACAAAATAGCAGCCGAGTTTCTTCATATATTCCGTAACAGGTTCGTATATATCCTTGTCAATAATAACCGCCTGCTCTGAGGCGCAAATCATACCGTTATCAAAGGTTTTTGATAAAATTAAATCGGTTACCGCCCTCTTTATATCCGCTGTTTTTTCTATATGACAGGGTACATTACCCGGACCAACTCCCAGTGCAGGTTTTCCGGCACTATACGCTGCTTTGACCATTGATGAACCTCCTGTGGCTAGTATTAAAGAAATGCCATCATTTTTCATCAATGCCTGGGTAGCTTCTATGGAGGGGTTTTCTATCCATTGAATACAGTATTCCGGAGCTCCTGCTTTAACAGCTGCATCTCGTACAATTCTGGCAGCCTCTGCACTGCATTGCTGTGAACTGGGATGGAAAGCAAATATAATCGGGTTTCTCGTCTTCATCGCAATAATGCACTTAAATAATGTAGTTGATGTAGGATTTGTGACCGGTGTAATACCGGCAATAATACCAACCGGTTCTGCAATTTCAAAATAGTCTTCTTCTTCATTTTCATTAATAATACCTACAGTTTTTTCATATTTTATACTGTGGTAAATATACTCAGTAGCAAATAAGTTTTTAATAATTTTATCTTCATAGACTCCCCTCTGGGTTTCTTCAATTGCCAATTTTGCCAGCCTCATATGGTTAGCTAATCCAGCAAGGGCCATTTCTTTAACAATATGGTCCACTTGCTCCTGGTTTAATTTAACCATTTCTTTTAAGGCCATCTTACCATTTTCTATCAGGTTTTCTATAATAACAGGCACTTCACTGTTAGTTTTATTCTGTTCGGCCATAAAAATCCTCCTATCCTGCATAACATAACTTTTGTCGCTTTATATAGTATGTTAATAAGACCAGATTTTTATTACAGATAAATTGGTTTGTGTAGATTAGTTCTTCGTCATCTTTCCGTACTCTCGCTATAGTAGTAAACACCGAAATATCCCTATATTGTATTTAATGTTTGTTGCCCGTATTTTCTACGATAAAAAGCTAACTAGTGCTATTATTGACAGGTTGGTACACCACAGTCATTTGCTTGTTTTCCAGGGGCAAAGTTACAGGCTAACACACTCAACCATGAAATCCCAATAATGGGACAGGGGTGCTTGGAAAATTTAGTTCCGCAATGCCTGGATTTATACTTGCCAAAAACACCAGCACCAATACTTTCGGTTTTATTGGTTGCGTCTAAATGTGACTGTTATCGTTGTACCCTTTCCGGGCTTGCTTAACAGCTGAACCCTGGCATTATGGAATTCCGCACTGTGCTTTACAATGGAAAGCCCCAGCCCGGTTCCGCCGGTTTCCCTTGAATGGGACTTGTCAATTCTATAAAAACGTTCAAACACCCGGCTTTGGTGCTCTCTGGGAATGCCAAAACCATTATCTGCAACGGTTAGTACGACATTATCGGGTAAAGCTCTGACACTTACATCAACCGTGCCTTTTTCATAATTGTATTTGATTGCATTATCGCACAGGTTATAGATCATTTTCTCCAGGATTTGCCTGACACCTGAAATGATAGCATTCTCACCGCTGACTGACAGCTTTATCTGTTTCTGCTGCGCAAGGGAAGATAGTCTGCTGACTGTTTCCGTTGCCAATTCCAATAAGTCAATCTCTTCAAAAGGAAGCTGAACATTTTTCTCATCCAGCCTGGAGATCCGTATCACATCGTCTATAAGGTTTATGAGATGCCTTGCTTCTTTGTATATGCGGTTAGCAAACTCGGGAATGTCCTCCGGCTGCACCATGCCGTTTTTCATAAGCTCTGCATAACCTGAAATGGAGGTAAGGGGCGTTTTGAGTTCATGGGACACATTGGCAGTAAACTCACGGCGCATTTTTTCAGCAGATTGTTTCTCTGTTATATCCAATATAAATAGAATAACTCCTTTGACAACCATATCATCCTTAACAGGGCTGACCAGTAAATGAAAAGAATCCTCACCAATTGTAAATGTATTTTCAAATAAATGCCCGCCCATAGCTGTCTCTATTGCTTTTTGGAGGGGTATGCTTCGATCTAAGGTTAATATATGCTTGTTAATTATATCCTGGGTGCTTACATTAAATATGCTTGCAGCACTTTTGTTGATGAATAATATCAAGCCTTTGTTGTTTAAAACTATTATTCCTTCGCTGATATTTTCCGTAATCGCATTAAACTCTTCCTGCTTCTCCTTCAGCCTTTTGAACTGGCTTTCGATCTGTTCGTTCTGTCTTGCCATGCGGGACAGCAGTGGGGACAATTCGTCATAGACATCATTGGATAACGGATTCTCCAAATTTAAGTTGTTTAAAGGGAAAATAATTTTTTTCGTAAGCAGATTGGCAATGATCATGGTCAGCAGTATAACCAGTAGTGTAATTAAAGCGATATACGGTATAAAACCTAAAACAGATTTGAAAACACTGTTTGTTGTGGCTGATACTCTCAGAACTGTGCCGTCATTGAGCCGGACAGCCCGATAAAATGTCTGTGTACCAAGAGTTTTGGAAAGATGAACTGCTTCACCGAAGCCGTTTTTCAATGCATCGGCAATTTCCGGCCTATTGAGGTGTTTTTCCATGTTTTCTGCTTTAACCATATTATCAAACAAAACAGTTCCGTCACTTGCTACCCATGTGATCCTGCTGGAGTTTTCCTGATTTTTAAGGCCGGAAAAAACCTGTTCTCCGATTAAATTGTAGCCGTTTGAGATAAAAAGAGCTTCATTTCTGATTTCCTGCTGCATCTGGATATGGAATTCCCTGTATATGACTCCGGTTATAAGAAAGGAAGTGAGTAGAATGGTTATAAGGGCTAGCAGCAGCATGCTTTTATAAATACGCTTTTTCATGCATTTCCTCCGATCCTGTATCCGATCCCTCTAACCGTTTCAATAACTGATCCTGCTTCTCCAAGCTTTTGACGCAGGGTGCGGATATGCACATCCACAGTACGGGTCTCTCCTTCATACTCATATCCCCATACTTCTTCCAGGAGCTTATCCCTTGTCAATACAATACCGGCATTTTCCAATAAATATTTCAGAAGCTCAAATTCTTTGAATGTGAGAGCAACCTCCTTCCCGTCCGCCAGAACAACATGCCTGTCAATATACATTGTCAGCCGACCGGTGGATAATTCGGATGAATTGCTTACATTTCCTGATCTTCTGAGAACAGCTTTGACACGGGACAGGAACTCCATAATTCCAAAAGGCTTGGTTATATAATCATCTGCTCCGTTGTCCAGCCCAAGAACCTTGTCATATTCTGCGCTCTTTGCAGTAAGCATTATTATCGGAATGTGCCGTGTTTTCGGTGATGCCTTTAGTTTTTTCAATATTTCAATACCGTCTTCGCCTGGAAGCATGATATCAAGCAATATTAAAGCAGGAAGTCTGCTTTCCAACGCTTTTAAAAAAGGTCTTCCTTCGCTGAACCCAATAGCCTCATATCCGTTGGATTTAAGTGCATATATGATAAGCTCCCGTATGCTTCTGTCGTCCTCTACACAATAGATCATTTTTAAACCTCGCTAATATGCTTGCCGGTAATGGAAAATACAACCCATTCGGCAATATTTGTAGCATGATCGCCTATCCGTTCAAAATATTTGGCAATCATCATCAGGTCAATAGCAAATTCACCGTTATTGGTATCTTCATTAATCAGCCTGATCATATCAGCCTTCACATCATTAAACAGATTATCAACTACATCATCGTAATCTATTACAGCCTTGGCAAGCCCCAGATCCTGTCGAACATAAGCGTCGATACTGTCCGTAACCATTTTAATCGTAGCCTTTGCCATGTCTACAATGTGATTTGTGTTATCTGCAGCCTTTATATTGGCAAGCATGGTTATTTCCGATATATCTGCAGCCTGATCCCCAATTCGCTCCATATCTGTAATCATCTTTAGGGCAGATGAAATCTGGCGCAAATCTCTGGCAACAGGCTGCTGCTGGAGAAGCAGTTTAAGGCAGAGGCTTTCAATCTCTTTTTCTTTTTGGTCTATGTTCCCATCTGCCGCAATTGCCTTTTTGGCAAGTTCTATATCTCCGTCTATCAGCGCTTTTGTCGCATTTGCTATTGCTCCTTCACACAAGGCGCCCATCTGTATCATCTGTTTCTTTAAAAGCTCCAGCTGCTCATCGAATTTATTCCTCATTACCCAAACCTCCCGGTTATATAATCCTCAGTTCGTTTATCCTTTGGCATGGAGAACAGCTCCTCTGCACTTGCATATTCTATTACTTCTCCATGTAGGAAAAATGCGGTTGAATCTGCAATACGTACAGCTTGCTGCATATTATGGGTAACTATAATAATAGTATAGTCTTCTTTCAGTTCAACAGCAAGGTCTTCGATTTTGGATGTTGAGATGGGATCAAGGGCTGATGTCGGTTCATCCATCAACAGGACTTCAGGCTGTACAGCCAACGCTCTTGCAATGCAAAGCCTCTGCTGCTGGCCGCCGGAGAGCTCCAAAGCACTCTTTTTCAGGCGATCCTTTAATTCATCCCATATTGCAGCTTGCCGCAGGGATCTCTCTACCACATCATCCAGCTTGATCTTTGATCGGATGCCGTGGGTACGAGGCCCGAATGCCACATTGTCATAAACACTCATAGGAAAGGGATTAGGCTTTTGAAAAACCATTCCAATCCGTTTCCGAAGCAGGTTTATATCCATATCACCGTAAATGTTTTCACCGTCCAGCAAGACCTTACCGGTTATTCTGCAGCCTTCAACAAGGTCATTCATTCGGTTCATGCATTTCAGAAGGGTGGATTTTCCGCAACCTGACGGCCCTATGAAGGCTGTTATTTCGTTTTTTTTGATATTCAGATTGACCTTCTTCAATGCCTGAAAATCGCCATAATATAAATCCAGATTCTCTATACGAATTTTATCCATATCTTATCCTTTCTGCTCCTTCTTCCAGCAACCAGAGTCTAGTATCCAGCATGTGGTATCTAATATGCAGTCAAGCATTACCCAGTACCTGACACCTTTCTCCTAATATCTGGCACCTGGTTCTTAGGATTTTGTCAGTTTTTTTGCTATATATCCTGAGAACCAGTTAATCAATACAACAATAAATAACAGTATTACAGCCGTTGCATAAGACTGGTTTACATACAACCCTTCGCTGGTAAGAGCGTACATGTGAACCGATAGTGTGCGGGTAGAATCAAACAGAAAGTCCCTGCCCTTTGGTATTTCAGCTACGGTTCCGGCAGTATAGATCAGTGCCGCGCTCTCTCCGACAATCCTTCCAATGCCCAGGATGACACCGGCCAAAATACCAGGCATTGCAGAGGGCAAAACAATTCTAAACACAGTCCTGAGCTTGCCTGCTCCCAGCCCGTAACTGCCTTCCCGGTACGAATCGGGAACAGCTTTTAATGCTTCCTCAGCGGTACGCATGACAAGCGGCAGAATCATAATTGCCAATGTGCATGCACCTGCCAGGAGTGACATTCCCCAGCCAAGAGCAGTTACAAAAAACAGCAATCCAAACAAGCCGTAAACGATTGACGGAATCCCTGACAGTGTCTCGGCAGTAATTCTGATTATGCCAACCAGCCTTTTGCCTCTTTTCGCATACTCAACCAGATAGATGGCAGAAAAAATTCCTATAGGCGCTGCAATCAGAAGCGAGATTAACGTCATGATAACAGTATTTATCAAAGCCGGCATAAGTGAAACATTCAATGTATTATATTCCCACTGAAACAGCTCAGGCTTGATATTAGGTATCCCTCTTATCATGATATACCCAATCAAAAAAAGCAAAATACCTATGGTAAGAATTGTTGATACTAACACCAGGAGGAACAGGGCCAGCGACAGGGGGCTGCGTTTATAGGCCTTGAGCTTTTGCCCGAATGATCGCTTGTTTATGCATTCCATCAGCCAGTCCTCCTTTTAAGCAGTGACAATAATAAATTTATAATAAGAATAAATACAAACAGCACAACAGCTGTCGCAATCAGGGCCTCCCTGTGCAGTTCCGCAGCATAGCCCATTTCAATGATTATGTTGGCTGTAAGTGTCCTGACGCCTTTCAGCAATCCGGCAGGCATTCGTGCCTGGTTTCCTGCAACCATGATGACTGCCATGGTCTCTCCGATGGCTCTGCCTATACCCAGGACCACAGCAGCCATGATGCCGGATTTTGCAGCCGGAAGCATTACAAAAAATATGCTCCTTTCATGGCTCGCCCCAAGTGCCAGTCCGCCTTCATAATAGCTTTGAGGGACTGCTCTGATTGCTGATTCGCTTACGCCTGCAATCGTAGGCAAAATCATGATGCCCAGGAGAATGGATGCCGTCAACATGCTGCTACCGGTGCCCCCAAAGGTATCACGGATAAAAGGAACTATGACTACAAGTCCGAAAAACCCGTATACAATGGAAGGAATCCCTGCGAGCAGGTTTATTGCAGGTTTTAAGATGCGGTACAGCCTTTTGGGGCAGTACCTGGCCATGAATACAGCTGTCAAAATCCCTATGGGTACTCCAATCACTGCAGCGCCGGCTGTTACATAGATACTTCCCAATATCATGGGTAAAATTCCAAAAGAAGGAGGTGTATTATTAGGTTTCCAGGTTGTGCCCAGCAGAAAATCAAATATTCCGATTTTCGCCATAGCAGGTATGCCGTTTATAAACAGAAATAAACAAATAAGTGCAACAGCCAGAATGGATGTGCATGCTGCTGCAAAAAATATTGCTTTCATTATGCTTTCTTTATATTTTGTCATAGATACTTAACCCCTTAAAAGCCCGTATACGCACCTGATCTGGCAAAATACCCTGCCAGTTTATTTTGGCTTACTTAGCAACCTCATTCCAGGAGGTAATTTCCCCTTTGAAAATGGCGTTAATCTGGTCACTTGTAATGTTGCTTATTGTATTTTCCTTGTTTACGATGACTGCAAGCCCATCCATGGCTATTACTGTTGATCTCAAGCTTTTCAATTCGCTCTCCGTCAACTCTCTGGATGCCATACCGATATCACAAGTTCCTTCCATTACTGAATTCATGCCTGTTGTAGAATCACTGATCTGTATCTCAATCTCTGCATTGGTGTTCAGCTTCAAATAAGCCTCTTTCAGCTTCTCCATGACCGGAGTAACGGACGAGGATCCTGCAACTACTATTTTGCCGAATGGCTTCGAGCCGCTGTAAGGACCTTCTTCTGATGAAGCAATATAGCCATTGTCTTCTACTACCTTTTGTCCGTCGTTGCTAAGAATAAACCTGATAAAATCCTGAGCCAGTTCGCTGAGGTCTTCCTTGGTTGCAATATTGAAAGGTCTGAATATCTTGTAAGCATTGTTTTTAATATTTCCAACGGTGGGCTCTATTCCATCAATCTTAACTGCTTTGACGGTATCATTCAAGGAACCCAGGGAGATATACCCAATGGAGTTCTTATTGCCAGCTACCGTGGTCATTACGATGGAAGTACTGTTTACAACGGTTGCCTCGTCTGTTGTATGATCTATCTTGTTTCCATTTGCATCCTTTTCTTCAATTCCAAACAGTTCAATAAATGCTCCTCTGGTGCCCGATCCATCTTCCCGGGAAACAACTACAATGTCATTGCGGCCTCCGCCTGCACAGCCTGTGAAGAAGATTGTCAGCATGATTATAGTTGAAATAAGTCCTAAATTCTTTTTCATTCTGCTTTTTCACTCCTTTACCTTTTCTCTCAATAATTTCTTCTTTGACAATATGAATATTACAGCATAGAAGTTAAAGATAAATGCAGGTTTAGGTTAAATTCTTGTAAAATCAAATTATATATCCTTTCATCTAATCAATCTAAAGGCCTTCCTTGGGGGTTCTGCTTTCAATGTACTTAATTCTATGAAACCCGCCTCTACTGTAAAATTTGATTGGAGGTGGATGGACCGATAGTAGATGGATTACCGTAAACATTTTACCGCTTTTCTGCATATAGAATACTTGTCACTGATATTAAAAATTTTATCTATAAAAAAGAAAACGCCGGATAAAAAACCGACATTCTCTCATCATTGCCCCATCTTAAATTTGCTTTACACTGCGTAATATAGCCATCGTTCAAACTACTCGATTGGAATTGGTGTTATAATTATTTATGCTTTAGTCTGACTTTTAGCTCCTTTACTTTTGTTTCTATTCTTGAGATTACTTTTTTAAATTCGTCATCACCCTTGCCTGTGGGATCATCCAGTCCCCAATCTTCCCTGTGTTTACATGGAAGGTAAGGGCATTCCACATTGCATCCCATTGTAATAACAATATCTACCGGAGGGATTTCATCAAGCAGCTTTGAATATTGGGTTTTCTCCATATCTATATCATATAGCTTTTTCATTAGACGCACAGCATCCTGATCAATTTGGGGTTTTGTTTCTGTGCCGGCAGAGTAGCTTTCAAATATATCTCCTGCAAAATGCTTACCAAGCGCCTCAGCTATTTGGCTTCGACATGAATTATGAACACAAATAAATGCGACCTTAGGTTTATTACTCATTGGCCATGCCTACTTTCTGTCTTTTTACCGGAAACCAGTGCCTTGTATTATTTGCTATCTTTACAAGTATCAACATAACAGGCACTTCTGTAAGAACCCCTACAATGGTAGCAAGTGCAGCCGGACTTTCTGTACCAAACAAAGCAATCGCAACGGCAACTGCCAGTTCAAAGAAGTTAGATGCACCAATCATACCGGCAGGTGCTGCTATATCATGTGAAAGCTTTATAGCTTTGCTTGCCAGATAAGCAATGAAAAAGATAAGAAAAGTCTGAATAATCAACGGTATAGCAATTAATACAATGTGCAGTGGATTATTCAGAATTACATCTCCCTGGAATGAAAAAATTATGATTAATGTTAACAATAAACCTATAGTAGTGATATTTCCAAATTTCGGGACAAAACTCTTTTCAAAATAATCAAGTCCACGCTTTTTTATAACATAATTACGTGTAATTGCCCCACCAGCCAATGGAATGACAACAAACAATACTACGGATAGAATAAGAGTATCCCATGGTATGGTTACGCCGCCTACACCTAGTAGAAATGCAACTATAGGCGTGAAAGCTATGAGAATTATAAGATCATTTGTTGCTACTTGTACGACAGTATATGCTGCGTTGCCTTTTGTCAAATAACTCCATACAAACACCATTGCTGTGCATGGTGCCGCTCCAAGAAGTATTGCTCCCGCAAGATAGTCTTGTGCCAATTCTTCCGGAATTAGAGATTTAAAAATTACAAAGAAAAACAGCCAAGCAATGCCGAACATGGTAAAAGGCTTTATCAACCAGTTGACTATCCATGTAACAAAAAGGCCCTTAGGATTCTTGCCTACATTTTTGATGCTGGCGAAATCCACCTTCATCATCATGGGGTAAATCATCAGCCATATCAAAATAGCGATGGGAATGGAAACCTGCGCATAATCAAATTGACCTAAAAAATTAGGAACAGCGGGCAGGTATTTTCCGATGAGTACACCGACAATCATGCACAGGGCTACCCACAAGGTCAGATACTTTTCAAAAAAGCCAATACCTGCATTTTTTTCATTACTCATAATAATCACCCTCCATTTCAGCAGCATTCCTCACCGCTTGAACAACCACAGCTCGGCTCACTTCCTGTAAGCCAACCCATAATCACGGCAAAGGCACATCCCACTCCGGCGTCAACAGTGATAGCGTTTGCGGGACAATTTTTCGCGCAAGCGCCGCACTCCATACAATGGTCTTTATTTTCAATCTGTGCTTTCTTTTCGTTCACACTGAAAACTCTATGGGGGCAAACTTCGGCGCATCTTCCGCAGCCGATACATTTTTCAGCAGACAAACGAAGCGTTGCAACATTTTTCAAATATCTATGTTTCATAGCGTCCTCCTTTATACCCAGATACTATTTATCAGCAACAATACAAGCCCTACTACTAATGAAATAGCAATAAGCGGCACAGCTATTTTCATTTCTTTGATAACACCGGAAAAGGATGTATATGTTGACGAACCTGTAAAATTCATCGCCAAGAAAGCCGACAATGACGGCAATACCAGCAAATACCCTATGTCAAGAAGCGAGAATCCGGGAACAAACCAGCCGCTATACCAGGTAAATCCCAACGTCCAAATTAACCCCAGCAGCCAGCCCTTCCATGCGAAGGCACTGCCGGGAATCACGGGAAGAAGCAAAGGCGTTATTACAGTTCCCGTTACCACAGCACCCGAATAAGCAATGAAATCCGCTAACCCGAAAGGTCTTGCAGCGAACAGGTTCAGGAGAAACATTACACCAAAAACCATCAACGAAGACTTTGCGGCAGCCACCAGCTCCATTGGAGTGAGAACCAATCTGTCCCACATCGTAAATTTCACGGTACGCATTTCTTCTGTGGCTTTGAAGCCTGAATCGAGAAAAGCCTTTATATCCTTCGCCCTCACAGGCCCATAAATCACAGTAAATCCGGTTTGTTTTGTCACTTCATGGGCGCTCACACCGGGCGCACCCAACTGCGGCAGCACCAATTTCCTGTGGGATACTATCTCAGACAGCCCGGTTTTCGATATTCGGCTTACTATTTCATCGGTTCCGAATGTGCCTTTACCGGCGGCGCACCAGACATTGATGCCTTTAGTATCAAGTATCAGAATCCAGCAATCCAGGCCTGATAACTCTTTCCTCAAGACATCAAATGTCAGCTTGTAGTTCGCGCTTACCAACACAGGAGATGTATGATCAGGCTTACCTATAGCGTAGAGCCCCGGATTTATCTTATAATTCATCCTGCCAATACCCCAGCGCACCTTCCACGCTCCGAGCATGTCTTTGAAGTGAAGATTTGTTGAAACCACAGGCACGCTACCTTTAAGGGTATGGATCACACCGGTTACCCATTTATCATTCTTATCATACGGCGTAATGGACTCAGTGCTGCAACAACTACTGGCCGAGCAGCAGCATGATTTTTCTTTACTCATTTTCATCCCATCCTTTACAACATCCTGCATCTTCTTGGCAGATGCAATTTTCTTTTTCGGAGGTAATGTTACAGAGAAATCGCATTATTCTGCTGACAGTATTTGTGTCCAATGAGTAATACGTCCACTTACCTTGTTCTCTGCCCTTGACCAGCCCGCATTCACACAGGATCTTCATGTGGTGAGACAGCGTGGATTGGGACATATCGAATTTCTCTAAAATCATACAAGCGCAAAGTTCCCCACAGGAGAGCATATCCACAATCATGGCCCTCTTAGGATCCCCCAGCGCCTTGAATACTTTAGCATATTCCAAATAGTCTTCCATATCGGCACCTCAAATCTATAAATATCGATATGATCATTATATGCGCCAAATCGAAGAGTGTCAATATGAAAGCAGAAAATCATATAGTAAATCTAATACCTTATTCTTTCGTACCCAATACCCAATGAAATGTATATGAATAAAATAAACTAAGTGCATGATGCCTCCATAGCGTAACATATATAAACTGAAATGTTCATTACTGTAATCAGAACAATTATCGCACTTATTTACTCCAAGGAATATAAATCACAAATTCTACACCGGTATAGTCTTCTGGCTCTCTCAACTGTAATTGACCGTCATAACGATCTATAATCTGCTTAATTATATATAGGCCAAGACCACTATGCTGTTTAATGCTTTTAGTCGTATATCCGGCAGTAAAAATATTTTGCCTTACATTTTGAGGGATGGGACTGCCGTTATTGGATACCTTTAATTCCAAACCTAGCCTATTGCACATTAGAACTAAGTCTATTCGTGGGGAACCATTCATTTTTACTGCATCTAAAGCATTATCTAGAAGGTTACCGGTTAATTCGAAAGTGGAAGTGAACCGTCTTGTATTTTTACATGCCAATAGAACTTGATTCCGTTAATTTTTGCTTCCTCATATTTTGTACTTATAATAGCCGCTAATTCCGGAGGTTCAATTTTCAGGAGGCTTCCTATGCGGCTGACAGTATGATACAAATTTTCGATATAAGTTTCTGCCTGGTCGAAATGACAAGCCTTTATGTATCCATAAATAGCAGTAAGATGGTTGTAAAAGTCATGACGCTCAACCTGCAAACGCAAATGTAAATTGTGTCTATCTCTGGCATAATGAATTTCTGTTTCCAGTTTTGCATCGTGTTCTATGACTTTTAACAGATATCCGGATACAAAAATTGTTGCTAAAACAGAGACCAATAAAACAATGCTGCCAACTTCTATTAGGGTTTTAAGTGTAAAACTGGGATAAACACCTGTGTTGTAAGCATGAAAACTAAGATTTAATAAAACAAGCATTAAAGCTTGTACCAGGCATAATGTCAAAAGACAATTTTGCCTAATGGATTGCTTTGTTGTTCTTTTGTCAGACTCATTTTTTATTCCCAATTTTTCTGATATTAACGGTAAGCGCCATCCTCGTTTGCCAATGATATACGCTAATACTGAAAGTAAAACTAAGTGTGGCAAAGTAAAAAGTATTCTTAGCAAAGGATCAGAGATGATTTGTTCAAGTTTTAATTTAAAAATCCAAGCCAGAAGAGGAACTGAGATTCCCTCCGCCAATCCCAAAAACACACTTGAAAGCACCATTACAACTGCTGAAGTATGCCAGGGCAATCGAAAAAAGAGGTTCAAAAATATAGTCATGAGTGCTACTTGTGATATGGTATGGATACCAAATCGTACCGGCATTGTCCGAATACTGAATGAGAATATCGAAGTCAGCAGGGAAAGGATTATTACTACAAACGGTGACTCCTTTTTCTTCGTTAATACCAGTACCATATAATACAAAACCAGGCTTTCAGGAACAGACACACCTAAAAAGGGAATTAACGGCATAACATCCATCGCAATACCCCCTTAAACATTATAGTCAGAATACTTCATAAGCTCAGATATACGGTCACGGCTAAGTAAAGCCTTGTCTTCACAATTATTGAATTTTACCTCATAATACGATGAATTGGGAAAAGAGACTATCTTTTCAATCCGATCGGTGTTTATAATGAAAGATTTATGGGAACGAAAGAACATCTTTCCCAAGTACTTCTCCAACTCCTGCAGGGTTTGTCGGGTTTTAAATTTCCCGTTGGAGCATGAAATAAGGGTGTGACGTCCGGATTTTTCTATATAAAATATCTCATCCAGCTTTATAAAGACTCGTTCATTGCCCAGATTTATTGAAATTCTGCAGGTCTCCGTATTTTGGGAAGTATTACTCTTTTTTGATATTTCCAGCATCTTATATATGCGTCGGAAAGTAGATTTTACTCTATCCTCATCAATTGGCTTTAATATATAATCGGATGCATACAGTTTGAATGCATCAAGAGAGTATTCATGATGTGCGGTTATAAAGACTATTGCTATATCCGGTTTTATATCTCTCAGCTTTTCAGCTAACTCTATCCCTTTCATATCAGGCATCTCAATATCCAGGATAGCTAAATCCGGGTTATGCTCTCTTACAAGTGCTATTGCATCTTTAGCATTATCTGCTGTTCCTATAACCAAAGCCCCTTCAAGCTTACTAAGAATTGAGCAGAGTATCAGCATTACTCCATGTTCATCATCAGCCATTACAACTTTAGCCGGTAACAAACTCACCACTTCCTTTCAGGATTTATTGGCAAACTTGTAAACACTTTTCCGGCAAATCATAGTCATAATGGCTCGAAGTCATTGCTATAAATAATTCAGGTTGTATACATAAAGGCTCACTGATGCTATAAAAACACCAATGAGCCTAAAGCAGCTTAGTTCCGGCAACCCGGCCATCATAGCGGTATACCGCTTTAGACCCGTGGCTTTGCGTCCTTGTCTTTCAACAAGTTTGCCTTTATCAGTTTTATTTATGTTGATTATACTATTTATTATATAACAAAGGTCATGTTGAAATTTGTCAAAGCTTACTCACTTTATTTTTATTGGTTAATATTATTGCCCTTCAAATTTCACTGCCAGTAATTAGAATTTCACTTTTTTTGTAAAATTCAATTGAGAATGAATAGCGTAATAAATACTATCGGATAAATCTCATCCATTGGCCTTATGCTACTCTCCTATATCAGGTAACATTTTATCAGTGATATTGCTTACCATCTAGGCTGATACTTCAAACCCATAGATTTCTTGTATTTACTCTGCCCTTCTTACTGTAGCAAAGAATTATTTTACATACACATGCATTTTGTCTTTTTATCGTAAATGGCCTCATGTAAATCATCTTTGCAAAACAATTCTATGATTTACCAGTTCCATTTCCTTAATCCTTGCTTTTACTATCTTCCTTTGTCCAAATATATTTTCCAATATCAAGTTCTCTTCTTCTGGGAGTATCTTGTCAACAGATTCAAGAAACAGCTTTTCTTCACCTTTCTCATCAATTAAATAAACATTTGCTTCACACATATTAGCACCTCTTCATGCTTTCTTTAATACTTTGAACCACCTTATCAATAAGATGCGGCAAAGGCTCACTCTTATCAACACCTACAACTTCGATATTTCATCGATTTAATGGAAGAAGCACTTTTTTAGCTGGACTTTCAGCAATTGCTTTAGCCATTGTTGGAGTCAATTCCCCTAACATTGAATTTGCCGCAATAATTCCTATAGCCCCGATTATTATATCGACCTTACTAGAATTATAAACAATTGCATTTTCTCCTGTAGCTCCCTCATTTGCACCAGCCTTCATCATAAAAGATGTGGCAAGCGAGTTTGTTCCCAGAGCAACAATTTCAATATCTTCCATCAATTCCTTCCTTAATTTCTCAACAATTGATTTTCCGATACCTCCGCCTTGACCATCTATTACAGCTATTCTCACTTGCATCCCCCTATCAAAACACTACCTTTTTAAGACAGCAGATTGTTACCTATAGGATAACATCATCCTTCCGGCTCTTCAACTCCATAAATTCTGGCTGCATTCAAGTACATAATATTATCTATTTCTTTTTCACTAAGCCCCATTTTATAAAGTTCTTCTTCCCATATACTTATATCATCATATAATTTATCAGGTAAACCGTCGGAGGCATACAGAATTTTATAAGAAGAAATCTCTTTTCCAATCAGTCTTTTCTCCGTGATGTGCCTCCTCACAACATCTCCGCCCGAAAGATCAAAAAACACATTTCTTCTAAAACGGGCTATTGCACAGGATAACTCATACATGCCATAACCTAGATGAGCACCTATAATCTTCAATTCCGGGAATTTCAATGCAATATTATCCAAATAAATTGGCAGCATGAAACGCGAAGATGTATTAAATCGTTTTATTTTTGTCTCAAAATCCCTTGAAATTTCAATAAGTTTTTTATCAAAAGGAGACTCTACAAGGTAATCTACAGCATTTCCAATGACCCCTGTATGAAACAAAGCCACAAGCCCTAATTCTTGAGCCAACTGATAAAATGGATAATACCTTTCTTCATCATAATTATAATTAGGACAAATAATTTTAACTCCCTTAAATCCTGATTCCTTATAGTAGTTCAAAATCGCTGGGCCATCTTTGTCTATATCAATATAAGCTAATCCAACAAAAATTTCCGGATATCTATGGATTGCCTCTTTCACCATTTCATTTACTTTTCCTCGTCCCCCCAACAATGCAGCTTTAACCACATTTGATTTGATCATGTTTTCTACTAAATTATCTGTTAACCGCAAAGTCACATCATTTATCTTTTCGGTAAATTCAGCTTCATACATATCAATGGGAAAGTGGATATGGGATTCGAAAACTCTCATTATTTTTTCCACCTCTGCTATTCTTTTTATGCTATATCATCCAGTTAATAATCGGGTATCACAAATTTTTTATTATTCACTTTTACTATATCGGCTTTTACTCCATATACCTCATATATATTCCTGGCATTAATCATATCTTCAATTGTACCGGTTTCTAAAGTTCCGTTTTTGAACATAACAATCTTGTCGGAATACATGAGCGCATGGTTGGGATCATGCAAGGTCATTATACATGTAACTTTTTGCGATGAGTTAATTTGCTTTACAACATTCAATACTTTAAGCTGATTTTTTAAATCAAGGTAAGAGGTAGGTTCATCAAGCAGTATTACTTCGGTATCCTGAGCAATGGCTCGTGCAATCATCACCAGCTGCCTCTCCCCGCCACTTAACCTGTTGAATTCTTTATCCCTTAAATACTCAATACCTATCTTCTCGATTGCCTCATCCGCTTTATCTATATCATCTTTCCCCGGAACATAGCCAATATGCGAAGACCTACCTAATAAAATCATCTCTAAAACAGTGAAATTAAAGTTGGTATTATATAATTGTGGAACTGTTGCAACTATTCCGGCAAGTTAAAACATATGTTAACAAGAATCCAATAACCATATATGGAAGTACTGAGGCAATTTTCTCCCAGCTTGATGTATGAAGGCTTCCCATTATCCAGTATACTAATCCCTGAAGTTTTAACGGATCAATCATTATTTGCAGTATTGATAATAATGCAGTAAATAAAGCTGATATTACAACTCCCGATAAAACCAATGATACCACAGATGTATCCCCGTCTTTCATAGCAGCCATATAGCAGATGGCAACACCCATAATGGCGAAAATGAATGCACTGATCTGTACCGGAATATTAAGAAATGACAACGCAAGGGCAGCTCCAAAAGCTGCCCCTGATGATAAGCCAAGGGTATATGGCTCAACAATGGGATTCTTCAATACAGCCTGGAAGGAGGTCCCCGAAACCGAAAGACTTGCTCCAACAAGCATTGAAAGAATAACCCTTGGTAACCTTATCTCTAATAATACATTCAGGCTGTTTGTGTCAATTACACTATGAAAGAATGTATATCCGCTTATTTTATAAAGCATTAAATCTATCACCTTGGCAATTGGTATGTGATAGGAACCAATGCACAAAGTAATTAAAAAAACCGGTATTGGTAAGAAATATATTAATTTCTCTATGTCTTTTTTCATAAATATTTCCTTAATCCCTTGCTCTATTTATCTTACTCTATTTAAAATCGATGTTATATAACTTTTTCAGCATATCCGCTTTTGTTTTCTCAATGTCTGCATCCTTGAACAAATCAGGGTAAAGGGTTTTTGCTATGATGTTAACCGAATATATATATTTAACCGTCCAAAGATCGCAATAGAATGGATGGGGCAGCTCAACAACTGCTTTGTTTTTTATGGCATTTATATTGCTCCACTGTGCATCTTTGAAGTAGTCATCGGGATCCAAATCCTTGATATTCCACAAAATGATGAAGTCAGGATTCCAGTTAACAACCTGCTCCATTTTTGCAACAATATGTTCCTCATTTATATCGGCAGCAGAATTTTTCGCTCCACTCATTTTTATAATACTGTCACCGGTGCTGTTGCTTCCGGCGATGTCTAGCTTTGAAGGTCCCCATACAAATAGGGATGACGGCTTCTCTGATTCATCAATAGCTTTAATCTTATTTTTAATATTTTGAAGTTCTTTTTTTGTGTAGTCAATAATCTCTGCCGCTCTGTTTTCTTTGCCTGAGATTTTGCCCAGTATCTCCATCTTTGTGTAGACCTGCTCAAAGTTATCCACTTGTATTCCTACTACCTTAACCCCTTTGTCCTCCAGAGTTTTAATATCATCCTCCTGACCGGCCCACATGACTACCACATCCGGGTTCATCCCAACGATTTCTTCAATGTTTTTGTCAATAGCGGGGAGTGACTTGTTCTTTACCCTTTCATCAATCTGCGCAGTAAGTTCAAAAACATCCTTTGTATCATATGTCCATTTGTCTATTGCGATAACCTGGTCTTTCGCACCAAGCATATAAAGGTCATTCAAACCACTGTTTAGCAGACATACAATTTTCTTAGCCGGATAGTTTACTTCAACTTCTTTTCCTCTGGAGTCGATAATCTTCACTGTTGTGCTTTTAGTTTCTTCGTTTTGTTTTACTTCTGCTTTCTAGCAACCTACTGCAAGTATAGCCATAATACAAATCATGGTAAATAGTGCAATAATTTTTTTCATGTTCTTTCCTCCAAAAATTAATATAAATAAAAAGCGGTCAACAAAAAAAGTTTCACTAAGAAACAGTCTTCGTGACCGCTATTATTTCAAATAATAAATTTTTCTTTTGTACCCTAATAATGCCTACGTGACATTATCTTTTGGTATTTTACTATGCCATAAATTTAAAGTTAATATTTACTAATAGATTTTTAATTAGTTCTTTCTTTTGATGCACCAATAATAGCTGTTTTGTCTATTTCATTGCATAGTTCCTCCTAACACTTTAGCTTTCACGTGGATATGCCATATACAAGAGAGCATTTACAATTGCCGCCGCCACATTACTGCCGCCTTTTCGCCCTCTTGCAACGATATAAGGAACACCGCTTTTCATAATAAGCTCCTTTGACTCGACGACATTCACAAAGCCTACTGGTACGCCAATAATTAAAACAGGTTTTATTTTATTGCTTTTTATCAATTCATCCAGCTTGATAAGGGCTGTGGGCGCATTGCCTATAGCAAAAATAAGAGGCTTGTCCAATTCTGCCGCCTTTTCCATAGATACACTCGCACGGGTTGAATTTTGCTCTTTCGCCTTTCTTGCAACATCTTCATCTGCCATATAGCAATATGCCTTGCCGCCGGCTTTTGCCAAAGCAGCCTTGTTGATACCGGATAAAGCCATTTTGGTGTCTGTTACAATGTCAACCCCTTTCTTAATGGCTTCAAGCGCAATATTTATTACATTTTCGGAAAAGCAAAGATTATGAAGATAATCAAAATCCGCAGTAGTATGAATTACTCTCTTAACAATAGGCGCAACCTTCGCGTCCAGTTCAATATCTCCAATTTCCTGAGTTATTATTTCAAAGCTTCTCTTTTCAATTTCATCGGGTCTATACAATTTCATCAATATTCAATCCCCTCTCGTGCTTTAACACCACTATCAAATGGATGCCTGATTTTTTTAATTTCAGAGATATAATCGGCCAAACCAAGCAATTCCCCATCAGGATTTCTCCCTGTAAGAACTACTTCGGCATGGAGCGGCTTGGTCTTCAGAAAGTCCACTACTGCTTCTTTGTCAATAAGGTTTTTTTCTATTGCTCCAATAAGCTCGTCGAATATGATAAGGATTTTTTTATCACATGATATAACTTCAATAGCTTTTTCAAAGATTCTGTTATTTTCTATTTTAAGTGCCGCTTTCTCCTCATCGTTTAATTGCCAAGTAAATTTGCCCGGTTTTTTACTTCTTAAAATTAATACATTTTCCATTTTATCCAAAATATTCAATTCACTTGTATTCCATGACTTTAAAAACTGAGCCAGAATTACCTTATAGCCGCTGCCGCAGGCACGCAATGCAAGTCCCAACGCTGCTGTCGTTTTCCCTTTCCCGTCGCCGCAATAAATATGAATCAACCCGTTCATAGAGTAACACCTTCATCAATAATTTTATAAATATACTTCATATCGAGAGATTTGCGGAGCTCATCTGCCAATTTGTCATATTCCCGCTCTTTATGCGCTTTAACGTCACAACTTAAGGTTTCATTGTATTCAAGATCTTTTTTGTTGTACAAAGCTTTTATAATGGTCTTTAAAACCTCTTCGCTGTCAAAAATTCCATGGACATAGCTGCCATAAACATTCCCCTGGCAAAGCCCGTCGGTTTTCTCACCGCCGTCCATGCTTTTCAGCATCGACAAAAAGCCTTCAGCCTTTGTTATACCCATATGTATTTCATAGCCCTCGAAGCTTTTTCCATTGAGCTCTGAAAAAATACCACCAGCGCATTTAAAAATGCCGCTTACTCTGGTTCTTGTCTTTTCCTTTTCAAATACGGTATGGGCATCAATGAGTCCCAAGCCCTTTATTTCGCCGCCGCCTTCCACATTGTAAGGGTCCTTAAGGCTTTTGCAGAGCATCTGATATCCGCCGCAAATACCGAATACAGGATTCCCCCTGCTTGCATATTTTAATATTTCAGCCTCAATACCACACTCTCTCATCCATTTTAAATCGTCAATTGTATTTTTTGTTCCCGGTAGAATCAGCAAATCCGGACACTTAAATTCCTTTGCACTCGAAATATATCTAACCTTGGCTCCCAAAATCAATTCAAAAGCATTAAAGTCCGTAAAATTTGAGATTCGTGGAAGTTTTATGACAGCAATATCAATGTCCGCCAACACACTGCTATTTTCAAATACTTCAGAAAGGCTGTCCTCATCATCTATTCTCAGAGTCATGTATGGAACTACACCGACTGTTGGAACAGGTATAAGGTCTTCCAGCATTTTAAGCCCCGGCTCCAGGATCTTGATATCGCCTCTGAACTTATTGATGATGTTCCCTTTAATATACTTCTTTTCAGTTTCATTCAGTAGCATGTAAGTTCCGTAAAGTGAAGCAAACACACCGCCTCTGTCAATATCTCCAACAATCAGCACAGGGGAATTTGCCATCTTTGCCATGCCCATATTGACTATGTCATTTTCTTTTAAGTTTATTTCTGCCGGGCTCCCTGCACCTTCAATCACTATAATGTCATTTTCAGCGGCAAGGGAGCTATAGCTTTTCATAATTTCCGGTATATATCTTGTTTTGTTTTTATAGTAATCCATAGCTTTCATATTGCCCACAACCTCGCCATTGACAATGACCTGTGAACCTTTGTCGCTTGTGGGCTTCAAGAGGATGGGATTCATCCTGACATCCGGCTTCTTATATGCGGCTTCGGCCTGTACAACCTGAGCTCTGCCCATTTCAAGCCCGTCCTCAGTTATATAGGAATTCAGTGCCATATTCTGTGACTTGAAAGGCGCCACCCTATAGCCGTCCTGTGAAAAAATCCTGCAAAGTCCTGCAGTTATAAGGCTTTTGCCTGCATTAGAAGTTGTCCCCTGTATCATGATTGCCTTAGCCATTTTTTATTACCTCGCTTATTGCATTAATCAGCTTTTCATTGTCTTCACGGCATCTGACAGCTATTCTGTAATATGTATCGTCAAGTCCTTTGAAGTTGGCGCATTTCCTTATCAGTACGCCCTTTTTATAAAGCCTGTCATACAAATCCGTCTGTTCTGCTTTAAATAAAATAAAGTTAGTATGGCTTTCAAAAACCGTGAAGCCAAAGCTGCTTAAGTTTTTTGACAAATAGCCTCTTTCTTCATCTATGATCCTGGCAGTCCTTATTAGATAATCCTTATCTCCAATTGCGGCGATCCCTGCTACTTGAGCAGGTGTCGACACGCTCCACGGCTGCCCGGCTTTTTCAATCTTCAACAGTATTTCTTTATTGCTGCATAAGCAATACCCGAGCCTGAGCCCCGCCATCGCGAATATTTTCGTAAAAGCCTTTACAATTATCACATTGTCAAAATCCTCAAGATACTCTATAAAGCTATAGCTCTTCTTTTCAGCGATAAAATCCATGAAGCATTCGTCAATGACCAAAATACAGTTTTCCTTTCGGCATTTTTCTGCAAGCTTGTATATTAAGCTCCTGTCTGCCAAATTTCCCGTCGGGTTGTTTGGGTTACAAATGAAAACAATATCCTTACCTGACACTTGCTCCAATATGCCGGTTCCCACAGTAAAGCCATATTCAGGGCTTAATCCAAAATACTCGATTTTACAGCCGGTGTTCTCAAGGGCCTGTCCGTATTCGGAAAAGGTTGGCGCTGTGAGGAGAGCAGTCTTCGGTCTTAAGGCATAGCATATTCTGTAGATTATATCTGCCGCGCCGTTTCCGAACAGTATGCAGTCCGCTTCAAATTTTTCATAGGCACTTACAGCTTCCTTCAGCTTACGGCAATTAGTATCCGGATAGGCACTATAGCTTTCAATATTCTGAGCCAACGCCTTTTTAACATTGTCAGGCAAACCCAGAGGGTTTATATTAGCCGAATAATCAAGCGGTTTTGCTCCATTCATCTCCATATATGAATAGATATCGCCGCCGTGCATTGCTATATCATCCACCAGATACACCCCCTTACAATCATGGCAGCAATCACTGCTAAAACAGAAGTCGTATACATCAATTTGTTTGTGAGAACTATATCCTGAGCTACAATTTCCCGATTATTATCACCAATAGTCGGCTTATGGACAAGCTGTCCGAAATAATAGGCATTGCCCGCCAGCTGTACATTCAAAGCTCCGGCGCATACCGACTCGGTTTGTGCAGAATTTGGGCTTTTATGGTTTTTCCTATCTCTTAGAAACATTCTAAAAGCATTTTTATAGTCCAGGCCGTTTAATGCGCTTGCCGCAATCATAAGCAGTGCAGTTATCCTTGCCGGTATGAAGTTTGCAATGTCATCAAGCCTTGCAGCAACCTTTCCGAATTTTTCATACTTTTCATTTCTGTAGCCTATCATGGAGTCCATTGTGTTAATCGCCTTGTATAAAAAAGCAAGGGGCGCGCCTCCTATTGCCATATAAAAAAGCGGAGCTACGACACCGTCAGTGGTGTTCTCGGCTATCGTTTCGACTGTGGCTTTTGTGATACCCTTAGCATCCAAATTCTGCGTATCCCTTCCGACAATGTAGGATAAGTATTTTCTAGCTTCCGGATAATTGCCTTCCTTGAGAGGGTAATAAACCTTCATACTCTCTTTTTTCAGGGATTTTACGGCAAAAATCTGGTAGCAGAAGTAAATTTCAATCCCCATAGCCAGATAGTAATTCAAAGTATTTGCCAGATACAGTATCAAAAATGGAACAAAAAAAGCTAATCCCGATATAACCAGCACGAGAACTGTCCCTGCAAAAAGCTCGTTTTTTACGATTTTTCTTAACATTTTCTCCAAAGCACTGATTGCCTTTCCAATTATACACACGGGATGAAGTAGCCAGTATGGATCTCCGAATATCAAATCAAGTATGAAAGCAATACCAATAACAAACAGATATCTCATTTTTTGTACTCCTCACATTTTTTAATAAATCTGGCTGCCATTTGAATGTTCCCCCAGAAATGAATGTGAGGGTAAAGAGCGAATACGTTCTCCTTGCAATATCCGGTTTCCCACGTTTTCCCGCTTGCTTTTCTGGCTGTAAGGCTACCGGAATCAGAATCATTTTTAGAATAATGAAATTCGTGGGCAGTGGCGGACTCTCCATGCTCCAAAAGCATGGTGTTGTCCTTTGCAGTCAATGTAACATACCCGAAATTCTGAAGTTTCTCCGTCATCTCAAAGCCCGGTTCAATTATGTGGGTCATTGCATAGGAATTAATACTTTTTCCCAGGTACATAAAGCCGCCGCATTCGGCATAAATCGGCATTCCCTCACGCCATGCAGCTCTTATGCTGTTTATCATTCCGGCATTTTTGCTGAGCTTTTCAAGATAAAGCTCCGGATATCCGCCTCCTAATATCAAGCCGTCAACATCCTCCGTCAGCCTAATGTCCTCAGTAGGTGAAAAATATATCAGCTTTGCACCCATTTTTTCGAGAAGCTCAAGGCTGTCCTGATAATAAAAGCAAAATGCCCTGTCCTTAGCAACTGCAATTCTTACATCTGATATTTGCTCAACTTCAATTTTCTCATAGTCAAAATGTTCCGCATTATTTGCAATATCAAGAAGCAGGTCCAAATCTATAGTCTCTTCTGCTATAGCAGCAAGTAATTCCGTCTTTTGCTTCAGCGAACCTATTTCTTTTGCGGTAACCAGCCCCAAATGACGGCTCCCAATGACTGCCTCGGGTTCAAAAGGCATATAACCTGCCACTCTTATTCCAAGACGGTTTTCAATAGTTTCTTTGTACATTTTATACATGTGCTTTGAAACATTATTTAAAACTACAGCTTCAATCCTGTTTTTATCAAAATCCAGATAACCCTTTATCATAGCGGCAACGGAGACCGAAGCTCCCTTGCAGTTAACTACCAAAACTGCAGGAATTCCAAGCTTGTTTGATATATCCCATGAAGAGTTTTCACCGGTATTTCCACCCACCCCATCGTAAAAGCCCATAACGCCTTCCACGACCGAAACATCAGTATTCTCGCTGTTTTTGGCAAAAAGGTATCTTGCCTGCCTTTCTCCGCATAAAAATAAATCAATATTCCTTGAGTTTGTCTCAATTATTTCGCTGTGAAACATAGGGTCAATATAGTCAGGGCCGCATTTAAAGGCAGCTACCTTGAGCCCTCTGTTCTTTAACGCTTTTAGTATTGCACAGGTCACTGTTGTTTTTCCGCAGCCGCTGTTTGTTCCAGCTATCATGATTCTGTTGATTTTTTTATTCATCATTCTTTTCACCATAGATTATGTAAATAGGATTGTTTGCTATCATCATATTGTAGCTTCCGGCCTTTTTGCTTTTTGAACAATTCAGACAAACAATATCTGTTTCAAAATTTATCTCTTTGAATGCCTCAAGGGCCTCAGTTAAAGTCTCAAGGGTTATTGCCGTAATCAAAATTTTTACATCTTCATTTGCCCTATACAGGCTTTTAACCAATTTATCCAGATTGCCTCCGCTTCCTCCGATAAACACCTTGTCCGGGACAGGCAGCTTCCTTATTTCCTCCAATGCCTCTCCAAAGACGGGTATTACATTTAACGCGCCGAGATCGGACTTGTTTTTACAGAGAAGCTCAAATGCATTGTCTTTTTTCTCTATAGCGAAAACCAATCCTTCGTGGGCTTTTCTAGCCATTTCTATAGCTACCGAGCCGCTGCCCGCCCCTATGTCAAACAAAACATCCCGTGCTTCTATCTTCATCATGTTTACTGCAACCCAGCGCACTTCCTGCTTCGTCATTGGAGTTTCATTCCTTGAAAGCTCCTTGTCAAAAAGGGGCATATCCCTGTTTACACAATTCTCATTCTCAAACAAAAGAACCGTAAGGCTGTCAAAGGAAATCTCAGAAAGCTCCTCCACCGTTCCGCATAAAATTCTTTCACCCGGCATTGAAAGCAGCTCCCCGGCTGTAACTTTTATCCCTGACAAGCCATTTTGCTTAAGATCCTTTAATATTTTCGAAGCGTTGTTAGCCCCGCCGGTCAGAACAAAAGTGTACCGGTTATATGCGATACTCCCCGGAAGATTACCTTCTCTTCCATGGAGGCTCACAGCTCTGACATCCTCATAGCTTAGCTTGATTTTACTGCAAAGATATTGAAGACTGCTGATTCCGCATGTAAAGAACACATCAAAATCAATTCTGAATTTTTCATCCAGCCTTTTTGCCATACTGAAAAATCCCACATCTCCGGAAACAAGAACAGCCATTTTTTGAGCTTTTGAGCTTCTTATTTTCTCTTCGATGTCCTGATATGAACATTTAATAATACCCTCTTTGAAGTCTTTGTACAAATCTCCGATTCTGTCAAATGCATAGACCTCATGGCAGATTTCCAGCAGCTTCGCACCATGTCCTGTGATTTCCTCCGGCGCCCCGGGGCCGCATCCGATTATGAATATTTGCTTTTTCATAATGCATCCCTTATCCTGTCGGCTAATATTTCCGCCAATCTTTTATCCGCTCCCAGCGTCTTTCCCATTGTAATTTTTACATCCTTATTTTCTTTAAGGTATTTGTCAATTTCCTTCGGAATATCTTCTTTTATGTGTACACCTTCAAACAGGAAATAAGGTATGACAATTATGTTATCAACACCTTTTGCTCTCAGCTTTTCAAGCCCGGTATGAAGATCCAGGTTTGAAAACTGCAGGTATGCAGTTTCAATAATTTCCTCACTGAATATTTCTCCAAGATAATTTACAACCTGCTGTAAAGTCTGCTCTGTTGACTTCTCCCTGCTTCCATGGGCCAGTATCAGTATTCCTCTCATGCAAAATCTCCTCCGTTTTTCATTTCTCTCAAGGATTTTTCTGCTTTTTCCAATGTTTTTTCTATGTCTTCCTCTGTATGCGCATCACTCACAAACATGGCTTCAAATTGTGCAGGCGCCATATGTATACCGTTATCCAACATATGCTTGAAAAATTTTGCATAAAGCTTTGTATTGCTGCTTTTAGCAGTTTTAAAATCAGTTACAGCTTCCTTTGTAAAAAATACGCATAACAGGGATCCGACCCTGTTCACAGTGAGAGTCAGCTCCAGCTCTTTTGCCATCCTCTTAAATCCTTTTTCCAGTGACTCTGCCATTCTGTCTATTCGCAAATATATATCCTTGTTTTCCTTAAGTTCCGTCAACTGTGCTATTCCTGCTGCCATCGCTATGGGATTTCCAGAAAGGGTACCCGCCTGATAAACTCCCCCAAGGGGTGATACAAGCTCCATAATCTCTTTTCTTCCCCCATATGCCCCAACAGGCATACCTCCTCCGATAATTTTGCCGAAGGTGACAATATCCGCTCTGACATCAAAATATTCCTGTGCTCCTCCCGGGCAAAGCCTAAATCCTGTAATGACCTCATCAAAAATCAGAAGCGCTCCGTTTTCATCACATAGAGCTCTGAGTCCGGCAAGAAAATTATCCCGTGGAGGAACTACACCCATATTGGCCGCCACAGGTTCAAGGATGACAGCAGCAATTTCTCCCTTGTTTTCTGCAAAGAGTCGTCTCACACTCTCTATATCATTATAATCTGCAATCAGAGTATTTCTTGCAAATTCACCAGTTACACCAAGACTGTCGGGATGTGAAAGAGTCAAAGCCCCCGATCCCGCCTTAACTAGCATACTGTCGCAGTGTCCATGGTAGCAGCCATCAAATTTTATTATTTTACTTTTTTCAGTAAAGGCACGGGCAAGCCGTAAGGCACTCATGACAGCTTCTGTTCCGCTGTTTACCATCCTTATCATATCAATTCCCGGAACCATGGAAGTAATAAGCTCAGCCATTATTACTTCTTTCTCCGTCGGTGCGCCAAAGCTCAACCCGTAATCGACAGCCTTTTTGACGCTTTCTGCTATCTTTTTATTGTTATGTCCCAGAATCATGGGCCCCCATGAACAGACATAATCAATATATTCTCTATCCTCTACATCATAAATTTTGGAGCCGTTCGCTCTTTTTATAAAAACAGGTTCTCCTCCAACTGCCCTGTAAGATCTCACAGGACTATTCACCCCGCCCGGCATTACACTCCTGGCTCTGTCAATCAAACTGCTGCTCATCATCCGATATCTCCCTTCTCAATTGCTTTTGATAATTCCTTTGCATAGTACGTTATAAGCATGTCCGCACCTGCTCTGAACATACTGACGGCACTTTCGCACATAACAGCATATTCATTAACAAGGCCCAACTTGGCAGCGCTTTTTATCATTGCGTACTCACCGCTTACGCTGTATGCGCAAATGGGGTTTTGTGTTTTATCCTTAAGCTCTCTTATAATGTCAAGATAAGCCATGGCCGGCTTTACCATCAAAATATCCGCACCCTCCTGAATATCCAGCATGGCTTCCTTTAAAGCTTCACGCCTGTTGTGATAATCCATCTGGTATGTCTTTCTGTCCCCAAAGGCTGGAGCAGATTTGGCCACATCTCTGAACGGTCCGTAAAACGACGAAGCATATTTTACTGAATACGACATGATTGGAGTATCATGAAAGCCTTTGCCCTCAAGGGTTTTCCTTATTTCTGCAACCCTGTTGTCCATCATGTCTGACGGAGCGACAATATCAGCCCCGGCTTCAACATGGGAAAGAGCGATTTTAGCAATGTAGGGAAGCGTCAGGTCATTTATGACCTTGCCGTCCTTCACTATGCCGCAGTGTCCGTTTGCCGTATATTCGCACATACAGACATCTGTTATTACAGTTATTTCCGGATACCTTTCCTTGATTTTCCTTACGGCTTTTTGTACGACTCCGTCTTCGCTATAAGCTCCGCTCCCTTCATCATCTTTTTTATCGGGAATACCGAAAAGCAAAACCGATTTAACGTTGGCATTAAGAATATCTTCTATCCCTGCCTGTACGGTATCGGGGCTGTAATAGTTATGTCCCTCTAAAGATTCTATGGGCTCGATAATTCCGTTCCCTTCCTTTATGAACAATGGAAGTATTAATGCTTTGGATGAAATCCTTGTTTCTCTTGCCAAATCCCTTATGTTTTTATCATTTCTCAGTCTTCGTGGCCGTATTGCGTTCATATTGCACCTCCGTAATTTTACTTATCATTGAATCAATGGTTGCCTCATCCGATATATAGTGCTTGATTCCATATTTTTCAGCAGCTTTTGAAGTTTGGCTGCCAATACATATTCCCGTTATCTTGCCTAAGTCAATTCCTTGTATTGATCCGACAAAGCCTTCAACAGTCGATGCGCTCGTAAATGTCACATAAATGCCTGGATTACCATTTATTAGAGCCTCTATGTCCCGGCTTCCCTTATTGACATATAAGGTATCATATACCGGAACATCTTCAAATGCTCTTTCATTTTCTTTTAGAACAGCCGTTATTTCAGCACTACCCTTTAAAGCTCTCAAAAGAAGTATTTTTTCATCAGCACCCGCTATTTTACAAAGCCCTTCCGCCAGATGCTTTCCGTCAAAAATCTCAGGTATGTAGTCTGCTATAATTCCGTAGCCGGCAAGCGTTTCAGCAGTCTGACTCCCGATTGCGGCAAATTTTTGACCGGCCAGAATTCTAATGTCCTTGTTTTGCCTCTTCAAATATTCAAACAGGATATTAACTCCGTTTTTACTTGTAAAAACAATCCATGAGTACTCTTTGATGTTGCTTACTACTCTTTCCAACCGGCTGTTATTTTCAATTTCCTTTATCTCAATGCATGGATATTCTATAACATCTGCACCCAGTTCCTTAAGCTTGGCGGTCAATGTACCGGCAGAGTCCTTAGGTCTTGTTACAATGATTTTCACACCCATGAGCTCTCTTTTTGAAAACCAGTCAAATCTGTCACTCAGACCACAAACCTTTCCTACCACAATAACGGCAGGAGATTTGACGCTTTTCTCTACAGCCTTTTCATAAAGGTTTTCAATTGTGCCCAGAATTTTTCTCTGACCGGCTCTTGTTCCATTTTCAATAATTGCAGCCGGCATATGCTTATCCATACCTTCTGCCAAAAGTCCATCAAGTATTTGTCGCAGAGAAGAAATCCCCATTAGAAAGACTAATGTGCCTCCTGACTGTACAAGTGCTTTGAAGTTAACCGACAGCTCTTCGCCCTTCTTTTGATGTCCCGTTATGACGTGAAAGCTGCTGCAATAGTCCCTGTGGGTTATGGGAATCCCTGCAAATGCAGGCGCAGAAATCGCTGAGGTAATACCCGGAACCACCTCGAAAGGAATCCCGTTTAGCTCCAGAAGCTCCAGCTCTTCTCCGCCGCGTCCGAATACAAAGGGATCTCCACCCTTTAACCTTATTACCAGTTTTCCCGCTAAGGCTTCATCCACAAGAATTCTGTTGATTTCTTCCTGAGGCACCGGATGCCTGCCGCTTTCCTTACCCACATCTATTTTTTTTGCATTGTCCGGTATCAGCTCCAGAATATCATCTGAAACAAGCCTGTCATAAACAACAACCTCAGCCTTTTTTATATATTCCATTCCTTTAAGGGTTAAAAGCCCCCTGTCGCCCGGACCTGCCCCTACCAAAACCACAAAGCCCTTTTTCATGAAGTCAGCACGCCTCCCCCTTGAGCCTCTTTGCAAGCGAAATACCCATTTTGACTGCATCTTCAGCCCTGCCATACTCTATACCTTTTATTGCTATATTTTTTTCTTCGTTCACATAGAGCCCTCTTAGCACTAATTTATCGTTTTCGAAATATGCATAAGCTGCAACCGGCGATGAGCAGCCTCCATCCAAAGCGGCAACAAAGGCACGTTCGGCATCGGAAACTATTTTTGACCTTTCACTATGGAAATTAGCGAGATAGCGTGTATCTTCACCTTTCCTGGTCTGAACGGCAATGATTCCCTGACAGGCCGCAGGCATTATTTCTTCCGTTGTAAAATACCTGCTGATCCTGTTTTCCAGTCCAAGCCTCTTAATCCCGGCGGCAGCCAGAATAATTCCACAGTATTCTCCGTCATCCAGCTTTTTTAGCCTGGTGATAACATTCCCTCTGAGTGGCTCGATATTGTCAAAGCCAAGAGCTTTAAGCTGCAGCATCCTTCTTTTGCTGGAGCACCCTAGCGGCTTGCTTTTATCACCTTGATTTACAGGAAGGATGAGAACATCCCTCTCGTCTTCCCGTTCCGACAAGGCCACCACGGGTAATTCAGAATTAATTTCCATGGGCATATCCTTGTAACTGTGTACAGTTATATCCACACCTCCGTTTCGCAGCGCTTCGTCCAATTCCTTAACAAACAATCCCTTGCCACCGATTTTATCAAGGGTTTTGTCTAAAATTCTGTCCCCTGTTGTTTTCATGGTGACTAATTCAACTTCTATATTACTGTCGTATTTTTTTATGGCATCTATGACCATCTGAGCCTGTATGACTGCAAGTTCACTGTCCCTGCTGCCAACTCTCACTGTTTTCATGTTTGCTCCCTCCGGTTCTTTAAGAATTCCCTTATTCTTGCAGCCGTTTCCTTTGCCGCTTTATGGTTGCTGCCGTCCTTTGAAATCAGTCCGCCTGTAACCTCCCCGTTTTCAAATATAGCAGGGAAGTAAAAATCGCACAGCTCTTTTCTGTCACATACATTTACTGGAATCCCCTCTTTCCGTGCGTCATTGCAGACCTTTTCATTCACATCCCTGTCGTCCGTTGCAGCAATTGCCATGAAAGCGCCATTCAGGTCACCCGGCAGGTAATTTCTTTCAATTAGTGTAAGCTTGTTTTCGCCGGCTAAAAGCTTTATACTTTCCGACTGGCAGGCAGCAATCACAACCAACTCCGCGCCATAGCGTATAAGAACCTGGACTCTTCTTGTGGCAATCCTTCCCCCTCCGATGACAACAACCTTTTTGTTTTTCAGGCTAATAAACATTGGAAAATGGGACAAGGATTCTTCTTGCGTAATTCCAAATTCCTTTTGAAAATATATAAATATTTCCTCCAGCGTCATGCCTTCTTCTTTACAAGGCCTTCCTATCAATATAACCTTTGTCCCCAGCTTTCTTGCTGCATCAATCTTCTCCTGAAAGCCTCCGCTTTTCCCGGTTTCCTTTGTTACCAAAAACTTAGCATTGATTTGTTCCATGGTCGCCAAATTCATATTCTCACTGAAGGGTCCCTGCATGCAAATTATATTCGTCGCGCTAAAGCCTGCATCCGAACATGCCTTTATTGCCTCAGCCGTTGGCAGTACTCTGACAAAAACTCTTTCTCTGTAATTTTCGATTTTTGAATATGGCAGCAACTCCTTACTTCCGGTTGTCACAAAAATATTTCCCTCTGTACCGTTAAGATAGGCACATGCTGCTTCTATGCTTGAAAACTCTAGGACATTTTCATATTCCAATGAAGGCCTTACCAGCCTCATCACAGCCTTGCCGCATCTTTTCGCAGCCTCCTTTACATTCTCCGAAATGATTTTGGCATAAGGGTGTGTTGCGTCCACAATATAGTCATAGCTTTTTATAAGTTCTGTAATCTCTTCAAGGGAAAGCCTTCCCTCCTTTACCGACAAAAAAGGCATGTCAGGCATCACCAGTGAACCGTATCCGGTGGCTACAGCTGCTGTAACCTCAACACCGTTTTCGGCTAAAAAAGTACTTAACTTTCTTCCTTCATTTGTTCCTGCAAATACAATCACTTTTTTCATCTTATTCTACCTTCAATCCAATGCAGAAATTATATTCTGTATCCCCTAGGAGTTACCAGTTTCCCGTTTATGACCCTGGTAGTGGAATTTCCGATTATTACTGTGGTAAACATGTCCACCACCTCGTCTTTTAATTCTTTAAGCGGCAATATCTTGTGAGTTTGTCCCTCTCGCCCTATATTTCTTACATATCCGCACATTGTATCCCCGCTTATATTTCTCATCACGATTTCACAGGCTTTTTTAAGAAAATCCGCTCTCTTTTTGCTGGATGGATTGTAAATCACTATTACAAACCCGGCCTGCGAGGCCAGATCCAATCTCTTTTCAATGTCCTCCCATTTTGTAAGAAGGTTGCTTAAGGATATTACCGCAAAATCGTGTGTTAAAGGTGCTCCAAGAACCGCTGCCGCAGAGCTTGCTGCAGTAATTCCTGCTATGACCCTGATCTCTTCACGGATTCCAAGCTCCTCACATATTTCAATCATCAGGGCCGCCATCCCGTAAATCCCTGCGTCTCCGCTTGAAACCATAGCTACATTTTTGTTTCCTTTTGCAGCCAGCGCAGCCATCCTGCACCTTTCTACCTCCTGCATCATGGGGGTTGCTATTATTTCCTTGCCCTCAATCAAATCTTTGATTATATCTATATATAAAGTGTATCCGGCAACTACCTCGCTGTTTTTTAGTGCCTCTATCGCAAGCGGTGTTATCTGTGCTTTCTCTCCCGGCCCTATGCCAATAATACTAATCATGACTCTACCCCACCCATTTATTTTTATTATTTTACCGCCATAAGTCGTTTTCTTTGGGCATACCATTTGTTAAAATTCTCAATATGCTCTGCTATCAAACTCTTCATGGCTGATATTTCCTTAGAATTGTCCTTCCGTGCGGTTTCCCCAAGGCTGTCAATATTGTAGTACAGTATACCGTTTATCTTCCCGACCTCAGGGTCTATGTCCCTGGGTACTGCAAGATCAATAATGTATTTGGGCTTATTTGCACATCTGTCAATCATATCGATAGTAACAGTCTGATGGGGACTTGATGTTGCGCTTATTAAAATATCCACATATGGTATCAATGACTCCCTGTCGTGATACGGAATAACTTTACAGCCTGTAGGAACAATTATGCTTTTGTTGTTGTGGGTTCTGGTAGTTATGTGGACCTCACATCCCTTTGCAATCAGTTCCTCACAAACTTTTCTTCCAACTACTCCGTTACCGATAACCAACGCTTTGCAACCTGCTTTTTTTTCAATATATTCACTTACCAGTTGTACCGACTGCCCGGCTACCGAAGGCGAAACGGCATTGAGCACCAGCTGAGTCTTTACCTTTTTGGCACAGGTTATGGCGCACCTGAAAAGTGTGTTCAATGCCGCATCGCTTGCTCCCTCATCAATAGCAATCAGCATTGCTTCTTTAACCTGCGTCAATATCTGGTCTTCTCCAAATATCATTGAGTGAATTCCACAGGCAAGCTCAAAAAGATAAACCGCCAAATCTTCACCCTTTTTAACATAAAAACACTTCTTCATATCATCATCAAGATTGGCAGCATTGCAGAATATTTCAACCGGATCCGCTTCTTCGCAATGGCTTAATGAAATGTACGCCTCTGTGCGGTTGCAGGTTGAAATCAAAACCACTCCGGAAACACAAGCCTCCTTATTTATTTTGGCTAGAATATCTCTTATTTGATTTTTGTTGAACCCAACCTTTTCTCTTAATTCCAGGCTTGCGCTGCGATAATCAACTCCAGCCATGATTATATTCAAAAGCTACACCTCCATGCCCTTTCTGCGATAGCAACAGTGACTCCATCTCTAGCTCTTTTTCCCATTATCAATTTCCCATGATTGCTGGCCAGTATGGCCGCTCTTTCACAGACATTATCCACACCTGTAACAGCCCTTACAAACCCCGATGATGAAAAGCTCCCTTTAGCCTCCATAAGCTCTTTATTGGTATAAAGCTTAAGACAGTATCTGAATTTGTCACAAAGCCGTATAATTGCCTCTTCTTCTTTTTTTATATCAATGGTTGCAACACAGTAAACAAGATTCTTTGGTATGTTCTCTGCCGCCAGTGTTTCAAGAAATACTTCTTCCAATATCTCTTCCGGAATTCCTTTCCGGCATCCCACTCCCACAGCAAATAGCTTAGGGCACAAAAATAATGTATTTTTAAAAGGCTGCTTGTCCGCATTTTGCTTTTTGTGATCATATATATATATTCCGTAATCAGTTGTATCCTTTGTAAAGAATTCCGGTAATTCACCTTCCACCGGAAAATCACAGCGAAAACCAATTTTTTGACCATTCAGCAATGCGGCAGAAATATGCTTTATGTTTTCTATGTTCAAAATATGAAGACCGTTTTCCTTTGTCCACACATCAACCGAAAAAACGCCGTTAATATCTGTAGCAGTAGTAATAATTGCCCTTCCTCCCAAAAAAGACGCCAATTTATGGGCCAGGCTGTTTGCACCGCCCAAATGCCCTGACAATATGGGAATCACATATTCTCCTGTTTCATTTATCACAATGACCGCCGGGTCGGATGCCTTATTTTTAAGGAATGGCGCAATTGCTCTTACGGCTATACCGGCAGCTCCAATAAATATTATTGAATTGCTGTCCTCAAAGGCTTTTCCTGTAAGTGCGCTAAGATTGTCTTCCATCTGAAGCAGCTCGCCGCCTCCATACTTTGAATATGCAACGATAGAATGTCCCTCTTCTTTAAGATAATCAACCAGGCGCTTACATAAGAGTGAGCTCTTTTGGGTAAAGGAAATCAAGGTTATCCTCATTGTTCTTTCGCCTTCCTGAATTCATGGGTAAAGCTTGCATCATAAAGCTTTGAAAGCTCGTGCTCACAAGAAAGAAAATCCCCTACAAGTATCAAGGCCGTTTTGGTAATATTGTTTTCCTTTGCACTTTTATGAAGCTCTGCAATTGTGGTACGGACAATCTTCTGCTCCGGCCATGTAGCCTTATAGACAATAGCAGCAGGCGTATCGGATTTGTATCCGCCTTTTACAAGCTTCTCACTAAGCTTCTCAAGCATTGAGGTCGTAAGGAACAAAACCATGGAAGCCTTATGAGATGCAAGCTTTTCTATATCCTCATCCGGAGGTACGGGCGTTCTTCCCTCCATCCTTGAAAGAATAACAGTCTGACTCACACCAGGCAGTGTATATTCAGCATTTAACACCGCTGCCGCACCGCAAAATGAACTGACTCCGGGCACAACGTTATAAGGAATTTTATGCTTGTCCAACAACTTCATCTGCTCCTTGATTGCTCCATAAATACTTGGATCGCCTGTATGCAGCCTTACCAGTATCTTATCAGGTGAATATTCTCTAACGAAAACATCTATAATTTCATCAAGTGTCATAGAAGCGCTGTTGTAAATCTTGCACTCAGGCTTTGTACACTTAAGGAGCTCCGGGTTAACCAAAGACCCTGCATATATGACAACATCAGCTTTTTTCAAAAGCTCCTGTCCCCTCACTGTTATCAAATCAACCGCGCCCGGTCCTGCTCCGATAAAATAGACCATTTTTATTCTCCTTTAACTATAATAATCGAAAAATAACTGCTATCTTCATTTAAGTCCCTAAGACTGTTATATATTTTCTCATTTTCCATAAAGCAGCATTCTACCATTTTGGAATTGTCAAGCAAATTATGCTTCTCCAGCTTCTGCTTTATGTTTAAAATACCCTTTCCGCTTTTCATAAGCACCTTGCTTCCGTTCAAACGTAAGAGTTCATCCGCACCTTCATAGGATGCAGGAACAATATGCAATGCTTCCTTCCCATTACACAATGAAATGCCCAGTTTGGCAGCAGCCGCGCAAAACGAGGGAATCCCGTTAACAATTTCAGCAGAATATCCTTTTTCAACAACCAACCTGTGCACATACATATATGTAGAATAAATTGTAGGATCACCGAGCGTTATAAATGCCAGGTTCAAGCCTTTTTCGAGCTCTGCACAAATCAGCTCTACACAAGCTTTATGACTCTCCCGCAGTATTGCTGTATCCCTTGTCATAGGCATACTGCAGTACATTATCTTTTTGCCGGAGATATACTCACCCACAATATTCAGAGCTGTTTTCTCGCCTCCGGTATCAGGTACTGCAATAATATCTGCCTTATGTAAAGTCTCAACCGCCAATAGAGTAAGAAGCTTCTTATCTCCCGGTCCAACACCAACTCCGTATAAAGTTCCTTTCAATGCCCAACCTCCTTTAGCTCATTGATAAAGTCCAACACATTATCTGTCTGCATTAACACGCCATTTTCATTTGAAAATACAAGAACTTCAATCCTTGCCTTATTCATCACACGATAATTTAAATGATATACTATTTTTCCCAATATGCTTTCATACACCATTTTGGATATATTGTTCTGCAACAGGATATTGTGAATTTCATCTGTTGTTTTTGCATTCATGATTTTTTCGACCGTTTCTTTTCCTGCACCGGCTAATGCACTGTGAGCGGCAAATATTTCATTTCTGCAGTCAGCAATTTTCGAATGTGTATTCATAACACCGGCAGCTAACTTGACCAATTTCCCTATATGTCCGACAAGCAGGATTTTTTTAAAACCCAAATATATCGCATAATCAAGAGCTTCACCAATATAATTTGAAATTTTTACAGCGCTGTCAACATCAATGCCCAAATGCTCTCTGGCATAACCAACTCCATAATTTCCGGGAGAAATGAATAGCACGTTTTGACCGTTTTGCTTTCTGATAGACATTTCCAGCTTGATTGTATCTATCAATGCAGCTTCACTCATGGGCTCCACAATGCCTGTAGTTCCCAGGATGGATATGCCTTCGACAATCCCAAGCCTTTCATTGAAGGTTTTCTTTGCAATTTCCACTCCCTGGGGAACAAATATTTCCACATGAAATCCGCCATCGTATTTGTATAGACGGGCAACCTCTTCCAACGCATTAAAAATCATCTTTCTTGGTCCGGGATTGATAGCCGCCTCTCCTATTTTGCAGGGCAAACCCGCAGAGGTTACTCTTCCGACACCTATCCCTCCGTCAATGGAAATACCGGCTTTTGCCTTTTCAACCCTGGCATAGATCCTTATTCCGTTTGTTACATCAGGGTCATCCCCCGCATCCTTTATGATGCAACAGCTTGCGGAAGCTTCATTGAGAATGATATCTTCCGGCTTAAGAATTATTTCTTCCCCTCCGGGAAAAGTTAAAGAAACCTCCGGAATCTCTATCTTTTCAAAGAGCATAATTGCGCAGGCTTTTGCGGCAGCTGCCGCACAGCTTCCGGTTGTAAACCCTTTTCTTAGCTTTTTACCAGACTTTATTATATAATCATTCATTATTCCACCCACACTTATGCCTTTATATAAATTATGCGGGAAACTCACTATTTCAATTTCACAAAAACCGTAGAAGCATCGATATTTTGCTCATTGAAATTAGTGGTTTCTTGGCGCAAATTATATAGTACTGTATCAACGCAATTTCCTTTTTAGGTAGTTTTTCTTTTCTTCCAGTCATTAAGAGCTTTTCTCGCTTCGGATATGGTATTGGCATTCTCCGAAAATTCAAAGTCATCCTTTTCCTTTAGTATCTCCATCAAATGTCCGATTCGTGGAAGTCTTAAGTTTACACTCCTTATTTCATCCCTATGAGCGAATACTTCTTTAGGAGTACCTTCCAGCACAATCCTGCCCTGATCCATCACATAGGCATAATCACAGTAAAGCGGTACTATGTCAATATCATGGGTTGAAATAACCACAGATAATCCTAAATCCTTTTGTATTTTCCGAAGCAGTTTCATAATTTCACTAACTCCCATGGGATCAAGTCCTGCCGTAGGCTCATCAAGCACCAGCACTTCGGGCTCCATAGCCAGTACTCCGGCAATGGCTACACGCTTTTTCTGTCCGAAACTGAGACAGTGGGTTGGCTTATCCTTAAGGTGTGATATACCAATCCTGTCCATTGCAGCATTTACTCTCTTGCGGACTTCTTCTTCAGGCAGCTTCATATTTATTGGACCAAAGGAGATATCCTGAAGTACACTTGCCGAAAACAACTGGCTATCCGGGTCTTGAAACACAATACCCACAGATTTGCGAAGGTCTCTAAGGCCCTTTCGGGAATAGTCCAGCTGAAGTCCCTTAAACAGCACCTTACCGGCCGTTGGTTTGAGTGTTCCGTTTAGAGAAAGAAACAGTGTTGATTTTCCCGCTCCATTTCCACCCAGTACGGCAGTTGTCATTCCTTGCTTTATATCAAGTGTCACTCCCTTTAAAGCATGTGTTCCTTCAGTATATGTGTAATGAAGGTCCTTTACCTCCAGGATGTTCTCTATCATGAATAACTCCTCCTATACTTGCTTTAAAGCTATTGAAGATAAAACAAGTATGACGTTGATGGTTACTGCCAGGACATATCCTTTCCAATGCTTTTCATAGGTTTCTTCAAGTACATTGAGCTCTCCCTCGTATCCTCTTGCCTCCAGTGCAGTGTATAGTTCATCCGAACGCTTGTATGATTTTATGAAGAGCATGGAAATCAATGAGCCTAAAGAGCGATATCCGGCAGTCAGGCTTGAATAGCCCATACGGCAATTCTGTGCATTATAGATGGTATCTGCAGTTTCCAGCAATACAAATATAAACCTGTATACAAGCCCCATAAGCTCCACTAAAAGCTTTGGCATCCGAAGTCTCCGTAGTGCCGCCAGCAAATCCACCATAGGGGTACTAAGGGACAGAAAATAAAGGCATGAGACAGCTCCCAGTGCTTTGAAAAACAGCTTAATCGCCTCTTGCAGCCCTTCATTTGAGACACCTATCCATGTTCCTGCAACAGGAATTGCTGCCAGCAGGCTTTCTGGTTGCTCGGATATATTCACTGCAACGGTAGACACCCCTATTATCAAAAAAGAAACAGGCAATAACAGTAGTTTTATAAAAAAACGGAGGGGAGTCCCACCTCTTGAGACGGTCATGCCCCCCATAATAAAAATCACTGCAACCGATATTATCAAGTTATCTGCCCATAGACATACAGCCAGCGTCAGCAAGGCAAATGTAACCTTTTGCAAGGGGTCTGTATGTTTAAGCTTTGAGCTGTAAGCATATTTATCTATAGAAATCATGCGCTCTTCTCATCTTCTTTCTTTCTGCGGCCTTTCAAATAACCTAATCCATACCCGATTATGCCGGCGCCGATAGCAGCTTGCAATGCAAAAAGCAAGCTCTCAATCTCTCCGCTTTTCGGTTCAAAAATGGGTGAGAACCAAGGTTCATAATCTGCATTTATTTCTGCTATTGCCTCCTCCGCTTGCCCATCTGCTCCACCAAACTCAGCATCTTTAGCAATAAACAACGGAATAATTGCTAAAGCTATAATAATAAGAATCAACAGCAGGTTAACAGAAAGATTATTTTTTTTTGTTTGCCTTATCGCTTCAGTTTGCATGATTAAGCCCCCTTTTGTAATAGATTTAAGCTCTTCAATTCATCTTTGCCATAAGCAGCTATTGCATTAAATATTAATACTGTAAGTATACCTTCACTGATTGCAAGAGGAATCTGTGTCACTGCAAAAATACCCATAAACTTAGCCAGTGATGCAGCAAAACCACCTACTTCAGCTGGAAAAGCTAGTGCAAGCTGCACTGATGTCACCATATACGTCAACAGATCACCCAGTGCTGCCGCTAAAAACACTGCCAGCCATTGAGGTCCTTTCGCTTTCTTTACCAGCTTGTACGTTGCAAATGCAACAATAGGTCCTACAACTGCCATTGAAAAGGTATTTGCGCCAAGCGTTGTTAGTCCGCCATGAGCTAAAAGTATAGCCTGAAACAAAAGCACTATCAGACCCAGTACTGACATAGCTGTTGGGCCAAAAAGGATAGTTCCCAATCCCAATCCTGTTGGATGTGAACAGCTTCCTGTAACAGAAGGTATTTTGAGTGCGGAAAGTACAAATGCAAATGCACCTGCCATTGCAAGATATATTTTTAATCGCGGATTTTCTCGTACAGTTTTATTTATTGAAAATAGTCCTATAACTATAAATGGTACGCACAATACTCCCCATGAGATTGCCCAGACCGGAGGTAAGAATCCTTCCATGATATGCATAGCTGAAGCCATTGTTGGCATCAGTATTACCATAAGTCCAAGACCCAAAGCCAATTGTAATTTTTTGGACATAATACTCACTCCTCATACAAGTATTATTTTACAAACAAAAAACCTCTCAACATAAATAGTCAAGAGGTCATGCATACCCGGAATAATACTGTGCAGACATACACAACACCCCCTATCGCTCGTAGAGTAAATGGTGTTAAAAATGCAGGCAGGTCTTCTGGCTCAAGCATCATCATTCTCCAAACCTTCCCAGTTTCCCAGTGGTATCTATGGAGAACTCCACTTTTACAGCGGCGTGACCGCGCGGGATTTTCACCCGTCTTCCCTTTTCACTGATTCACACATTTTCTAGTAATGCATAACCAGCACCTGATTTTATATTAAATTATTAATATGTTATATCATTATTCAGATTATTTCAATGGATTATTTCATGTTTTATAAGATAATTTTGTCCAGTTTGAAACTGCGATTTTTCGCGCGTGACCCCCCGCCCGTTTCCGGGATGAAAAGCGGTAGAGATTTAGACCCCCCTACCCTATAAACTGCAGAAAATCTCAAAAGCTAAGCAGTTCTTTGAATTTCGTGAGATTTTTTGCATCTATTTTAAGCCGTTTTTCGGCATTGTTTTCAAACGAGGTATTAATTTTTCAAGAACAAAGTGAGTGTATTCAATTTATCTGTCAGTCAAGCGAACAATCTGACAATTGACCGTTATCCTGTCCAATAAAGTCTGGCAAAGATGCTTATCCTCAGCTGCATCTATCCATGCCGACAGTTCACGATTGGTTATAAAAATAATGCTTCTGGTTTCATTAAGAAAGGTAACTGCCCGGTAGAAAACCTGCAGTTCTGCCCTGGTTGGTTCCACATAAAAGACATCATCAATAATAATTAAGTCACATTCCTGCATATAAGAAAAGATCGCTTCTGCTTTTGGATTTGTGGCTTTCTTTTCTGCCACTGCGATAAAATTATCAAAAGGCGCATAATAGGTTTTATGTCCATTGCTGATTGCAGTTTCTCCAAGCTGCGCTGCAAGACCACTCTTACCCGTCCCGCATTTTCCCAGCAGGATTAAGTTTTGCTCTTCCTTAATCCATGTCAGGTTGGATAACTGTTTAATCTGCCATTTTAAGCCCTTGTTTGAGTTCGATGCGTCAAATGCTTTGTTTGGAAGCTTACTTGCCTTCCTCAGTTTGGTGTGTTTTTGTCTGGCCCTAATCTCCAATTCTTTTTCTAACACCATCTTAAGATAGTCAAGGTTTGATAGTTTCTCATCGTTCAAATCAATGTATCCCCTTGCGATATTCCAAAGATTAAGTTTTTGAGCTAATTCACGGATTTCTGTTATATCAGCCATCGATTTCCCTCCTTATTTCTTTACTCCTCGCCAAATGGTTAAAATACTGCTGATTCGGCAAAAACTTCTTAGCTATATGCTCTCCGTACTGATACATGAGATAAGCCAAAAGCTCATAGGCACTGCAGCGTTCAGTATCAATGCAGTATTCTATTCCATCAAGCAATTGTCCAATTGTATAAAACCTTGTCATCCGGTATAATCGAATGCAATGTGTATTAAAATATTTCGGCTGTTGCTGCTCCATCCGACGAATGAATTCCTGAGCTATTTCGTATTCTGCAAAATATTGTTTTATGATGGTTAAAGAAACCCTGTCTCTGCTGTAATTTTCTTCTGGTTTGAACAACTGCCCGGTATCTTCTGTGACTGGATATTTAGCCAATAAATCATTTGTTTCAGCATCATAGAACAAAAGCATTTCACCATCATCTTCAATGCGAATGCGTTTATGAGCATCCATCATACCTGTATTAATCAGATAACGGTTGCCTTTATAACTTACCACTCCATCCTTATCAAAGGAGGCAACCGTGCTTGATACTTCGGAATAAGGTTTGACATGGAGCAGGTATTTTTGCTCTTCCATGAACATTTCACGCGGCACTTTTCTGGTCACAGTATGTATTCGCCCGTTGCCTTCCCTATCTAACCATGCAAGGGCAGCACTGTTAAGGCTATCAATTCCGGTGTACATCCTTCCCTCTAGAAAACTTTGCTTGGCATATCCAATTACCTCTTCTACCTTACCTTTACTCTGAGGATCTCTTGGCCTGCATAATGAAACACTGTAGCCGATACGCTTTACATATTCTTCAAAGGCCGGTACAAATATAATATTACCTAGATTTTCGCTAACCACATAGACCCGATCAAGATCATATAGAATTGTCTGAGGCCTTCCTCCAAAATACTGGAAAGCATAATTGTGAGCTTTTATAGCTGTATCGGTCGTGAAGGGATCCGGTGAAAAGTAAGCAAATTTCATTCTACTATAACTCAGAACCATGCAAAAGAAATATATTCGTACAATTCGCCCGTACATATCCTTAAGTTTGTATTGACCAAAATGCGCCTGCGCTTCATATCCCGGTGGAGAAATTTCACGGGGTGAGGTTTTACGTTTACTGGCATGCGGATACCCGTGCTGTTCCCTTAAGGCTTTCATATAGCGGTAGAATGTAGCGCGTTTAACTTGTATATCAGGGAAGGCCTCCATCAATTTGAGATAGATGTTTGTATCCCTCATTTGTGGGCATATCTTCAGTTGTTCCAATATGTACTGACGGTAGTTATCCATGTGGTACCTTTCCTTTTTAGCTTCCCTTTCATAATCCTCTTTATCCATATTCCAGTATTTGCTGACAGAAGAATAGGTTATCCCCAGTGCTTTTGCGGTTTTTGTCTGAGCAAGTCCAAGTGCTTTGTACTCCTGGATTTTTCGGTATTGTTCGATTCCAATCATTATTGGTTTCCTCCTTTGGTTTTGTTATAAAATCTATGCCTGTAGCAATGCAATCATAGGCATCAACTCCTTTTCCGGATTGATAAATCAAATTTACCATATATAAAAAACACCCGTTGTGAACTGACCCCAAAAAGTTAGACAAAAGGCGGGCATCGCAATTAAGCGACTATTTGGGTCTGAACTCGGTATTGAACTGGGCTCAGACCTTTTA
>NZ_JAFBEP010000021.1 GCF_016908775.1 Defluviitalea raffinosedens
TCGGTTATATGACTCCTCAACAGCTTGAAGATGCTTTAAGAAAAACTGCATAAAAATTTGAGTTTTTGTGTCTACTATATTGACATAAATCCACTTCTTCCACTTGGGAGATAAGGCGCTGCCAATCCGGGCGGTCGAAGTTCGTACCACTATAGCCATCATCCACAAAGAACTCAGTGTTTGTAAAACCATTGTCATCAGCGTACTTCTGTAAAATGGTCTTCTGATTTTTAATGCTGTTAGAATCACCCTGTAGTTCGTCATCTCGTGAAAGACGGCAATACAGAGCGGTTATTTTATCGTTATTCTTCACAGCAGTATAAGACTGCCTGCTATTCATGTTTACCTCCTTTCCGACAGTCTTCAAGCGGTACTCTATGTTCCCGTACTGCCGCGAATAAGTCAAGTTATTTTGATTAAGAAGCCTTATTTAATTCAAGCTTTGCTGTGTCGTTAAGTATCATGCGTTTCAGCTTGTCATAGGCAGTTTCTTTGGCAGTGCTACTGACTGCTGATTCTATAATGTAGAGAGTATCACCGATTACCTTTTCGGTAACGCAGATGGTCTTCTCAGCCATAAGGCACTCCTCCTTTCTGACCTTGGGGGTAGGGGGTAATTAATCCTTACACCCTTTCGACCGTGCAACGGGCGTGGGGCTTCGTAGGAAAAAACGCAAATTCAAACGGGGTATTAAAGGAACAACCGGGATAAAATTCATATAATTAAAATAAATTTGGTGTGTATTTCATCTTGGGAAAGTTTATTCTTTAGAGAAAAGGCACAGCAGGATATTCCACTGTGCCTTTTCTCGTATGTTTTAACTGTTGGTCTCGGTATTCATCTGAATTACCTTCACTGCCTCCGGGCGAATAAGTTTTCCATCAACAAATTCAAAGGCAAGGTAACCCATCTGGTCGAGCAGGGCAAACTTCTCTGAGAGTGCCCTCACGCTGACAGGGCTTCTGCAGATGATCCAGTAGTAGCTAAAATCACCGAAGGCTATAGGCTTTGAATCAGACTCCATATCCGGCATAAACTCTGATATAAATACCTTTTTACTGAGGATGGTATCATCGCTGTCGCGCCAGAGGTAGTTTCCGGCTTCATCCTTCATTGTGCGAAGGGCAAGGGCTGTCTTATCGTTCATGAGCCATACAGCATTTTTGCGGTATTTCGGCTTCACAGAGAAGTACAGGCGGATTATATGATCATAGGTGATTTCATCGACGGAATAGGCAACCTCAGCACCGTTTGCATCGTTTAAGATACCTGTCGGCATATGCACACCGGTACCGTTAATAAAGGCGTTGTCCTCAGCTTTGGCAAAGTTCCTGGCAAGGCGCTTTACAAGGTAGCTTTCGATGTCGAATGCGGCATCGCGGACAAAGTCCGAATTCATTTTTACAAGAGCAGCGAGTTTATGGCTTTCAACAGTGTACTGAATGAAATCATTTAGTCCGTCAAAAACAGGGATAGTGCCGCCTTCCGGTACAAACTGCGCAAGGTCATCGTATTCTTTTGCAAGGATGTGATAGCTGCCTTCATATACGTTAAAGATTGTGCCGATTTTTCTGAACAGGCTCTCGTTTTTGATGGCTGCTTCATATTTGTTATTTGTGGCATTTGGCATGACATAAGTACCTGTATCGCTGCTGCGGCCTTCGGAAAGTCCAGAATAATCGTTTTCCTGGCCGCGCATGGCATTCCAGAAGTGCTTGCTGTATTCCGGCTGACCGGTATATACTCTGACTTCAGTATAACTCATGGCGTTCCCTCCTTAAATCTTATCGCAGAATGGACAGGCATAGAGACCGAGGTCATGGTAGCTGAGCGATCTTCCTACCTGTTTCAAGTGGTGGTGGCATTTCGGACACAGAATGTTATATTCCATAGCCCCTTCAATGGTATGAGGATGCTTTGCATGGAGGCGGTATCGCAATTTTAACTTTCCTTTATCGTCTTCGATGACAACATCGGAAAGATGCAGGTCGCACATGGCATGGGCATACTCATCGGAATAGTAAGTATGTTGCGGTCGCAATAGAGTGCCTTCCTTATTCATTTTCATAAGCGGATAATTCATGTTTTTCCCTCCTCAAAATTAAGATGTTTGAATGTGGTTGATGATATTTCCTGTAGATCTGACTGCTGAGCGCTGATCATGACGTATCACTATAGCTGTTCCTCCCTCCGGTGACAGAAGTGACAGTTCAGTGACAGTAGTTTTGATGAACTGTCACGCTGGAAAGCGGCTTGCGGCAAGGCTTTTAAAGCTTCAGTGACGAAAGTGACAGAACTTTTCATTTCATACTCGCACTGCTCATAATCTTTTCCTTGTTCTCTGTACTTTTCCAAACTTTATTTTTCCCGCCAAGAAGTTTGAAAGACTGTCACTTCTGTCACTTGTGGCTGGAAACCCTTGATATATGGGCGTTTTCGCGGTGACAGTTGCCTGTGAGAACTGTCACTCGACTGTCACTTCTGTCACTTTTAAGCAAGAAAATCCGTACTGTCATAACCATAAGCCTTCTTGTACTGCTCCTTTGCCTCAATAGTGAGGGTGAGGTTTTTATAATAGGTGCCTTTATTGGTATGAACGGTCATTTCCTTAAAGGTGCAGCCGAGATGGGATGCCAATGTCTCTCTGAACTCTTTGGCTGTCTTGGCAAAGCCGTTATTGTTGTCATGGCACCATGCCCTGTAAACATCGTAGATGCGGCTCGTTGTAGCGGAATCATTAAACTTGCCTTCTGACCGCTTGCACATACATTCCTCATAGAAGGAGATCACAGTATTGTTCTCCGACATATATTGCTCTCTTGCAAGGCTTACACTGTCCGGCTCGGAAAAGCTGTACCCGTTTGCAATGACCGTCTGCAGCGCCTTAACAGCCTTGTAGACGATGCCATCACGCTCGGCATACATTTTGTCAAGGAGTGATTTGTCCTGCTTGTCCTTTGGAATGACATTAGGGCAGCGCACCACCATAATACGGTCATAGACCCATTTGCCATCATCGCCGCCAAACTTGGGAAGTCTGTTCATGCAAAACCAGAGCAGCCCGTTGTAGGTGAACTCAAAGGCCTGCTGTCCTTTGAACTCGGCATATAGGCTGTCGCCGCCGGTAATTTTCTTAAATGTTTTCAACTCATCTACGGATAGAAAACTCATATCCGAGCTACCGGCAAGGCGTGTGCCATATATCGCGCCGGTGCCGAAACGCGCTTCAATCTCCTTAAGGTCGATTCCTATGAAGTTGCCCTTGCCGAGCAACCGTTCCACAAGGCTTTTAAGTTGCGATTTGCCGGTGTCGCCATCGCCGACAAGGAAAAGCGCTTTTTTCATTCGCCATCCCTTGATGTTGGAGATGCATACACCGATAAACTCAAGGAGCAGGTGTTCTATGGCCTTGTCTCCGTCCGTGAGGGTGTGCATATACCTGTCGAAGACCGGCGTAGGTGTTTCCCTTCCCGCCCAGTTGCACGGAATCTGAATGGTGGAGAGGATATCCGGGGAGTGTGGTACAAGAATGGCGTTATCTGCAGTGATACGGAGCAGGCCATTTCTGAAGTTGATTAAATCCTCATCGGCGTTCAATTCATCCTGGCTAACATAATTAAGGTCAGTGGTGATATGCTGTAAAGTTTCGCTGACGATGCCCATTCTCACAAGTTCCTCGTCATAATCTGCTATGTACTGCTTGATAATGCCCATCAGCATATTGTCGGCATAGAGCCGATAACAGCCGTTTTCGTAGACATATTTCAAAAGGCCCTGCTTTCCGTTATCCCTTACAAGCACATAGCGGAGATGCTCGCGTACGTACTTTGCAAGGAGCGGAACGCTGACATAAGGTTCACCAGTCTGTTCATGAAATTTGATGAAGTACGGATGCTCCATCCTGGATTTATGGAAAATGCCATGACAGGCATTGATACCGGCATTGATTGTGGCTTCTCTGTAATCGTCACGCTCCCATTTTTCGCGATAGAGGGCGGAACTGCGGAAGATTTCATCAATAGCAGCGGGATCTGGCCCGGTACGGAATGCAATCATGGCGCACAGCGCCGCGTCAGCCTCGGAGTGAGAGTTATATCCGGAGATATCTCCATCGTCATATAGTTTCTTGAACTTATCTCCGTTTTTCTGTTTGCGTAAGTTACAGACAATATCGAAATAGGTGCGGTCACCGTCACGTTTTTGGCTGTATTTTGCTTTCTTGGACTTCCTCATGTTCTTATCGAGAGTGAGCAAGATGGCTGCTGTGCTTTCTTTGAGCGGTTCATTCAGAATCATGTCACCAGTATAAGCTGCGAAGCGATTTGTAAGTCCGCCTATATAAAGCTCCAAATGATTGCTTGGATTTTTCATATAGTAAGCTTTATCTAGTCTGGGATTGCCGTTTTTGTCTGCATAAGTCGGTAGTTTCTCAAAATTACACTTACCGTAAATATGAATACCATTTCCGCTGACGGAACGCTCGGTATAGGAGTTAAAACGTTCAAGCAGTATCTGTACGAAGGGATCTGTGATAGGCCTGTGGTCGATGTCAAGGAAGAAGTAGCCTTTAGGTATTACAAAACCTAAGCCTGCAGCGCTTTGCTTAGTCAGTGAGCTAAGTGCTTCGTCGTAGGTAACCCATGTGTGCCGGTATTTTTCATTAGTGCCTGTCGCCCCACCGCCAGCAGCAAAGGGAATTTTGTTGATACGGTCGCCATCCATTTCTTTGCGCCAAAGAAACCATATCTTCATATCCATCAGTTCCTGCATTGCGTTTGCCGTTTTGTCCACCTCCTCTCTGCTGCATTTTGTGCTGCCATTATTCGTGCGCCGAGTTTATGACCAGCCACTCTTTAAAAGCTTCAACCGGAATCAGGATTCTTGTACCAACCCGTATGACTGGAAATCCCGGCTTTTTTACAAGTTCGTAGGCCTTCGGCAGACTAATGCCCATCTGCGCCGACAGTTCCTGCACACTCATGGTTGTCTTTTCCATATACTCTTTCCTCCTTATCTTGATAGTTGTTTCGGTTTCTACATCCACCGTTCGCTACCGTTCCTGAGGCAGCCACCTGCTCGTGGTCTCCCCGTATCCGATTGCAGCAGAAGCGCTCCGGCTTTCACCATCGTGGCGGTTACGCTGCAAAAGTATCTCTCGCGGGCGGACTATTCAGTTGTCAAGGAACCGGAAATTAAGTGGTTTTACAATTTGTTCTTGTTTTCAATGCCATTGTATAATACAATGTAAGTGATGTTAAATTTTCATCGCTTACAATAACGATTACATTCAAAGGATGATTGCCATGAAAAAACTGCCGGTAGAAAATCTCGGTTTCGTTGAAATTGGGGGCGTTGGCGAGATGATATATAGAGCTGTGCGATTTCCAGAGTATGTTCCGGACTATGACGATGACGGCGAAGTATTAAAGCCCGTTTTCACAGGCCTTCATGCTCCGGAAAGCGGCACTGATTATTCGCTTACCGGACAGGAGCTATTGGTTAGTCTGTGTAATCTTTACGGAAAATTAAATAACCCAGACAGCACTGAATCGATTTCAGATACCGTCTGGGATTGGTGTAGAAACAATATTCATCCATATGATATTGATAGTCTCTGCGAAATCCTCGAAAGCGAGAAGAACGCACACATCACTTACAGGGATATTATTGAGAAGGATGCTACTTTCAGCATAAAAAGGTTTATCAAGGATTTGTGCGATCTTGGTACTGTCTTCGAGTTGTATTACATCCTTGATAACTTGAAGTATGAAGGTAATGTTAATAATGCAAGAAATCTATATTACGAAGGTAGGCTTCGTGACAGCCTTTCCTTTTTAGAAAGATATAGTAAATATGAAGACGATAAGGAATACAAGGACCATGTTTTAGAAGATTACAATGATCTGATCTTCAAGGTCATTGATATATTCCCGGACTTTCGAATGCGGTTGAAGTTAGATAAGAAAACCGGCAAGGTGATGTTTGGCGCAGATGTTCAGTCTGTTTTTGATATTTGTTGGTATACCTTTTCAAGAATAGTGGCGGATGTTGCACCACCAGTTGATGAGGACCTTGACTATTTTGAATCGCAAGGCTCGATACTGTCCTGCCTTGCCTGCGGGAAGTATTTTGTAAGGTGTTCAAGTCGTCAGCTATATTGCGATACTTGGGATTGTCAAGCGGAGCGTAATCGTAGGAACAGACGTGCCAGCTATGCTCGGAAGAAGGCGGCTGAAGTAGAAAACAAAGAATAACAAATAGATATTGCTACTATTCCTGGCTATTTTTTTATTTTTAAGAAGGAGCAATACCTTACATCAACTGTAAGTGTTTATCCTTTGTGACATTTGTTATAATTAGGAGTAAGAAAGTCAGGAGGTTATAAAATGAATTCAAATAAAGTTTTACAAGTTGATAGTGTCACAAAAGTCTATGGTAAGGGCGATAATAAGACAGAAGCCCTCAGAGGAATCAGTTTTGACGTGCTTGAAGGCGAATTTCTTGGAATTATGGGGGCCAGTGGCTCTGGGAAAACAACACTGCTCAACTGCATTGCTACCATGATTAAACCCAGTTCGGGAAGGGTTTTACTTAAAAATAATGATGTTTCTTCTTTCAAAGGTGTACAGTTGGCTGACTATCGCGGTCAAGAAATCGGATACCTGTTTCAGGAATTTGAGCTTTTGGACAACTTAACGGCGAGAGAAAATATTATTCTTCCGTTATCTCTCCATGGTGTGACAGGTCATCAAGCCGAACAGGAGCTTAAGGAATTGGCAAATCGTCTTGATATTACGGATGTTCTTGACAAATTCCCATCCCAGATGTCCGGCGGACAGAAGCAGCGCGTGGCGGCTGCCAGGGCTCTTATCTCAAAACCGAGCATTGTGCTGGCAGATGAGCCGACAGGCGCACTTGATAGTAAAAATTCCAAGGTTCTCATGGATAAGCTTTCTGCTATCAACAAGGAGCAGAAGAAAACAATTGTCATGGTTACGCATAATGCAAATGCCGCCAGTTATTGCTCTCGTATCCTTTTTATCCAAGACGGCCGCCTGTTCCATGAGCTTAGAAAGAACATTGAAACGGAAAACTCCGACAGTTTTTACGAGCGTATTGTGACAGTCATGGCACAACTGGGAGGAGGAAGCGCAAATGTTCTTTAAACATGTTCGACGGAACGCCGCAAAATATCGAAAGAACAATGGCTTATTCTTCAGTTCCTTGGTGGTTGCAATTGTCGCATTTTATACATTGTTATCTTTGGGTGACCAGGATGTCATGCGTTTTTTGAAAACGATAGAGAGCGATGCTGTTAGCAAACTTATGCTATTGGTTCCAGTCGTCTATATGATTTCGCTTTTCTTTGTTTTTTTTCTGGTTTATTTCGCTTACCGTTATCAGTTAGACAATCGCAAAAAAGAATTCGGGTTGTATCTGATGCTTGGTATGAAACGAAGCACGCTTTTTGCTATGCTGATGAGTGAAACCATTTGGAACAGCTTAATATCCATTCTGATTGGCTTGCCGATTTCGTTACTCCTCACGGAGGGGATTAGTCTTGCAACGGCAAAGCTGGTCGGACTTGGTATAATCGGGCATAGAATTTCGTTTTCCATATCGGCTGTGCTTGGAACAGTTGTCGGGTTTATAGCAGTTCAAATGATAGCTATGTTGTTTTTGAGCGCTTCATTCAGTCGCAAAGAGCCAATGGAACTGCTACGCTCGGATTCCCCCGAAAAGCAAGTGCCACTATCAGCAAAAACGGGATGGCTCTGCTTTGGTGTTGGTCTGATGTTCCTGATTTTAGCATATGTGGTTGGAGTTACGATGCTAAGAAGCTTTGATTTTAACATTGTCATGCTGATTATTATCCTTGGTGGGGGTGGAACCTTTATTCTGTATCGGGGTATGGGCGTATTCATTGGTCATAACATCCAACAGAAAAGCCCAATGCGTTCAGGATTGTTTACCTTTACAGGCCGACAGATTCAGGAGAATGTAATTCATCAGTACAAAGCACTGGCAATTTCGTCCTTGCTTTTAGTAATGGCGTTAGCATGCGTATCCTTTGGTATAGGTGTTGCTTCAGGCCGAGGATCGACGGAAGTTAGAACAGTGGATTTTTCTATTGATGGAAGCGAACAGGAAGTGCGCAGGGTTTTAGATTCGGAAGCAAGTAAATCAATGATTGCTGTATATTATCCTATGTTTTTAAGTCGTATGAATACAAACCTGTATGATAATACCGGTGTAGTACTGAGAAGCGAGCCAAATGCCCGTGATTTTTCTTGGACCGGGCTCAATGCTGCCCTCGAAAAACTGCCCGAAACGAATCTGAGAAATAATATGATTGAAAACTTTTCTGACCGATCAGGCCCGTATTTAATTTCAGAAACCAGCTACAACGAACTCTTACAGGCGATCGGTAAAGAGCAGATTCAACTGAAGATGAATCAAGTTGCGCTGTACACTTCCATGAAGGACAGCGGTGACTTTATGAACATTCTGAATGGCGCACTGGAACTTGGAGCTTATATCGAAGTTGACGGTCAAAAATACGAACTATTATCCAGCGTTTACTATGATAATGTGGTTGCTGACCGCAAAATCACACTCAGCAGCGCCTTAATCGTTTCTGATGAAGACTACCGAAATTGGGTTTCTGATGCCAGCACCCCTTTCTGCTGGAATGTTGTGCTGAATCATAAGGTCGTAAATGAAAAGGGCTTAATGCAGGCAATTCAATTGATGGAACAAAACATCATGGGAACAGGCTTGGAATATGAAAGCTATATAAGCGGCATTGGCAGAAATCTCTTTTATACCGTAGCCGCAAGTTACCTGACCATCTATCTTGGTGTATTGTTCATGGTAATTGCAAACACAGTAATCGGATTGAAATATTTGATGCAACAACGGGCAAATAAGCACCGTTACATTACCCTGCTTATGCTTGGAGCCAATGTAAACGAGCTTCGCAAATCGGCAAGATCGCAAATCAGACTGTTTTTTGCTTTGACGCTTAGCGTAGCGGTATGCAGTTCCATCTTCGCAATCTGGTCGATGTTTACAAGCTTTCTAAAATTGCCAGTAGGAACATCGATGTCAAAAGTTGTTGTAATTGCAGGAATTTCCGCTATTCTGTTTGTTGTGATAGAATGCATTTATATTCACATTGTGGAACACGCCAGCAGTCGTGAAATACAAGCATTACGGGTAACAGATCGGGGGTGATGCGTTTTGAATAAGATCATAGTCATCGAAGATGATATTTACTTGCGAGAAGAACTTGTCAATACCTTCGTAAAGAAGGGGTACTCAGTATCGAGTATCTCTTCTTTTGACGCACCCGAAAAAGAAATACTGAACAATAACCCCGACTTGGCAGTATTAGACATAAACCTTCCGGGTAAATCTGGATTTGAGTTATGTAAGTGGCTTAAAGCGAGAGCTTCTTTCCCAATTCTTATTTTAACAGCGCGCGATACCCTATCAGATGAATTGTACGCATTGGGGCTTGGTGCAGATGATTTTCTTACAAAACCATGCCACCCTGACCGGCTCATAGCACGTGCTGAGCGATTGCTTCAAACATACGGGAAAGTGAGAAACCTGATACAAGCAGGAGACATTGTATTAGATATTGACACATATAAAGTGATTTGGAAAAATGCTCATGTTGTCTTATCAGATACGGAAGGAAGAATTCTAAAAGTTCTGCTTGAATGTTATCCATCCGTTGTTTCAAAACAGAAATTGCTTATAGAGCTTTGGGGTAGCGAAGAGTACGTTGACGAAAACATTCTTCAAGTAAATATGACCCGGCTGAGAAAGAGCTTGGATTCTATCGGCCTTAGAGATATGATACAAACTGTTCGCGGCCAAGGTTACCGACTGGAGGTGAGCAAGCCGTGAAGCGACAGAAAATGAGTTTGAAAGCGGAAAGGCATTGGTTTATCTTATTACTTTTAACGGACCTGTTTTTTATTTTTCTAACATGGCTGATAGGCCCAGACACCATCGGAAGTATTATTTTTATTATCTTGCTTTTTACCGCCATTATTTTTTCTACAGGTTACTGGATTGCCCGAATAAAACAAAAAAAACAGATAGGGATACTGCAACTTTTTCTGAACAGCCTGGATGAAGAAACGGAACAACGCTTATTGGCAACAGTGGATGAATCTTGGCATCCCGCAATATGGATAGCTTCAGGGCAGTTGAGAGAGCAATCCCAAACGATAAAAGACAAACAACTGGAACTGCAAAACTATCAGGAGTTTATCGAGGCATGGACGCACGAAATCAAAACACCTCTGTCTCTTGCAACATTGGTTTTAGCCAACCATAGGGAAGAAATGTCAGCATATGTTTATAATCGGATGGAGTATGTACGCTGTACTATTAACAACGATGTTGATCGAATATTATACTATGCTCGGCTTCAGGCTGACCATGTGGATTATAGATTTGTGAAATTGGATTTAAGCGACTGCGTACAGGAGTGCCTTGAAGATTTTCGCGCAATATCTGATGAAAAGAAAATTGATGTACAGCTAAATCTATCACATTTGCAGATTATAAGCGACAAAAAAGTCCTTACCTTCATGCTCTCGCAGCTTTTCAGCAATGCCTTTAAGTATACAGCGTCTGTCAACGGCACTATACACGTCGTAAGTTGGTCGGACACTCAGGATGATGGTAAAATACATCTTGCCGTCCGAGATAATGGCAAAGGTGTTCCACTGGAAGATCTCCCATTCTTATTTGACAAAGGGTTTACCGGAAGCCATCCGGATCGACAGAACGCAACAGGTATGGGCTTATACCTCGTAAAAAAGTATGCCGAAGCATTATCGGTTGAGGTAAATATTGAATCAATATCGACATCGGGACAAGGATTTGGCATCGAGCTGATGTTTCCTATTATTTAAAGATGAAAAGATACAGCAGATAAAAAAGTATAAAAGAAAGACTGCACTAAAGGTTTTATCCTTCGGTGCAGTCTTTGCTTTCGAGTCTCCGCTTGAAGAGAGTCGGTCAATAATTCACTTGTTTTCGTAAATCCCTAAGTTGAACTCCCTTTGGCCCGGCTTTTTATTAAAATTCTTTTTTATTGTATATGGAAATTGAAACGAATATGGATAGTATAAAAATAATGATAATGGCAACAGGTGAGAAATATAAAAGAGGTTTTAATGCTTCTTCATCTGGTAATTTTATTCCTAAATTTGAAAGAAATACTAGAAGCATGGTTGGAGCGAATAATATAATTATCATTAAAGTACGGCCTTTTTCAATTCCGAATTTAAAAAGTACTGGAAAAACAAAAGCTATTAATAGTAGTACAGAACTTAGAATGCTTATATCCGCTATAATACTTTCCATTAACAATTCTTTATTGAATAATAAACTGGATACGATGGAGATTATAAAAGCTATTAAGGCAAATATTAGACCGAGTATATATCTGCTGAGTACTAAATCTTTTCTGGATAATGGCATCGTCAGGGCATACCTGTCCCAATTATTTTTTTCATCATAAGCCATTGCAGTGATGGGAAGCATAACTGCTAGTATGGAGAGCATTGAACCGAACATAGTAGCATTGCCATTGGCTCTACTCAGGAAAAAGTAAAATATTAAAAGAATAACATATACCTTGGAATGCCTTTTTAAATTATAAATATCTTTTAATATAAGACCTGTCATACCATCTGCTCCTTTATATAAAATATCATAATATCTTCAATATCCGCCTTGTCTATAACATAGTTTCCCTTTAGCTCATTCTTTAAAACTAATGCTTCTATTCCAAATTTATTTTTCCTTACTCCTTTAATGACAGCAGGATTGACTTGCTCAAATTCTTCTTCTGTACATTTTAATATTCCATAGCGCTCTAATAATTCATCTTTAGGCTCTGAAAGTACAATCTTGCCTTTATGGATAAAGGTGATATAATCGCAGATTTTTTCTAAATCGCTGATAATATGAGAAGAAACAAAGATCGAATGGGATTCATCCTGAATAAATTCTAAAAATATATCTAGAATCTCTTCTCTTACAATGGGGTCCAGACCGCTGGTTGCTTCATCTAAAATGAGTATTTTAGAATCATGGGATAGGGCAACGGCTATGGCTAGTTTCATTTTCATGCCTCTTGAATATTCCTTGATTAATTTACTTTCAGCGATTGAGAATTTCTGAATAAAGCTGTGGAACTGATCCTCATCCCAGGTTTTATATACTTTTTTCATGATTTTATTAATTTCTCTTGCATTTAAGTTTTCAGGAAAACATAATTCGTTCATGACAACACCTATGTTTTCTTTGATGGAATTTAATTCGGTCTTGTTATCTTTTCCTAAAATCGTAATTTTTCCTTCATCCCGCTTCACTAGATCCATAATCAGTTTGATTGTAGTGCTTTTCCCAGCTCCGTTTTCTCCTATAAAGCCCATGATACAGCCTTTGGGCAAATAAACGTTGATATGATCCAATTTAAAATCTTTATACTCTTTAGTTACATTTTCTAAAGTCAATGCGTATTCCATACATTACTCTCCTTTATACATCAGTGTCAGCATTTCAATTAATTCTTCCAAGCTGATTCCGTAGAGATTAGCCAAATCAATAATTTCCTGCATATGATTTTCAATTTCTTTCAGTTGCTGTTCCTTAATCAACTCCAGATTTTTGGAAGCAACAAAGCTTCCTTTGCCTGTAATAGAAACAATAAAACCTTCTTTTTCTAATTCCTCATAAGCTCGTTTTGTTGTAATTACACTGATTCTGAGTTCTTTAGCCAGAAGCCTCATGGATGGAAGAGCATCACCTTCATTGAGTTCACCCGAAATAATCAGTGCTTTGATCTGAGATACAATTTGCTCATAAATAGGTTGATTGCTTGAGTTGCTTATAATTATGTTCATCGTTATCACCATCGTTATATTGTATATACTCATTATATACAATATAACAACTTTGTCAATAACATTTGGAAAAGTTATTCCTATCTTTTTTGTGTATGTTTTTGAGGTTCAAATATTCAATAAATGAAAACAGTATGAAGGTAGATGTCAATGAATCCATTAAATCTAATACGGAAAAAGAAGTGAAAGAAGAAGCAGGGTTGGATGTTATTGCCGATCGTGTTATTGCAATTCAGGATCGCAATAAGCATAATGTACCAATCTATGCTTATGGCATCTGTAAAGTCTTTGTATTGTGTAAACTTGTTGGAGGAAGTTTTGCTAAGAATTCCGAAACCTTGGAAAGTGGATATTTTTCTCTGGATGAATTGCCTAAGCTGGCGGAAGAAAAAAATACCAGAGAGCAAATTGCGATGTGTTTTCGGGCAGCCATGGATCCACAATGGAAAGTTTTATTCGATTAAAGGAGCAAACTGTAGAAAATATTTTTTAATTATTTATAAGATGAGCTCGTAACCCTTTTAGAGGTAAGGCAGATGATCCTTTATACTCTAAAAGGGTTTTTATTTAATCAATGTTAAGAAAATCTTAAGATTTGCATATGGGCGTTGTTAAGATTTAATTGATATTATTCTTTTAGCACAAATTGAAGGGGTGATATAATATGAGAAAATACATATGCAGGAGTGATTGTATTGAATATATTGATCTGTGATGATGACAAGGCTATTGTAGATGGAATAGCTATTTATTTAGAAAATGAAGGATATAAAATATTCAAAGCATATAACGGATTGGAAGCTATACAAATAGTCAGAGACAAGCCAATTCATCTTATTATTATGGACATTATGATGCCTAAGATGGATGGCATACGGGCTACGATAAAAATCAGAGAGGAGAAAAATATACCTCTGATCATGCTTTCTGCCAAATCGGAAGATACAGATAAAATACTTGGACTCAATATGGGAGCGGATGATTATGTCACAAAGCCTTTTAATCCTTTGGAGATTATTGCCAGAGTTAAATCTCAGCTGAGAAGATATACAAGCCTGGGAAGCCTTGAAACCAAGACCAATGTATATAAAACAGGGGGATTGGTAGTCGATGACGAAAGCAAAACCGTAACCGTAGACGGAGAGGAAATTCGTCTTACTCCGGTGCAATACAGGATATTAAGACTTTTAACAGCTAATGCCGGAAGAGTGTTTTCCATAGAGGAAATTTATGAAAAAGCATGGAATGAACCAGCGATTAACCCGGAAAATACAGTGGCAGTTCATATAAGAAAAATAAGAGAAAAAATAGAAATTAATCCAAAAGAACCAAAATATTTGAAGGTGGTGTGGGGAATTGGATACAAAGTGGAGAAATTATAGTCATTCCATCGTAACGAAAATAATTACATTTGTGATGGTGATTACATGTTTTACGGGTGTTATTACATCTTTATTGAATATAGCGTTATTAGAAAATAATGACATTAAAATGGCTTTTCAAGAAAGTTATTTTCATAGTGTCAGCTATATGTCAGAAACCAATACGATTTTAAAAGATTTAAAAATGCTTACAGAGCAATATAAAAGTGAAGAACATATTTTAAACGGTGGAAGCATTTCAGAAGATGAAATGAGAAATACAGAAATAGAATTATTTTATGATTTTCAAAACAACTCAAAAGACTATAATCCTAATTTAAGTGAAGAGGAAAATTATGTTTTGTTTAAAGAGGTATACGCAGATAAGATTATTAAGGCAAAGGAAAAAATGATTAAAGAGGAGTTAAGGCAGTATCATTTGCTCCTCAAACGGATAGAAAATTATGAAGGAGTTTTATACTATATTAACGATGGTACAAATATCTATAAGAATACAACCAATATATCAAAAGAATATTTTAAATCCCATCCTTCTTATATGATTTTTGAAAATTATGAACAAGAAGTTTATCCATTAGAAATTTATAATAACAGATATTATTATTGGATTGCATCAACGATTGATCAGGCAGGTATAGATGATCACGTGATGTATATTGCTTTTACAGAAGACTTTATAAATCCTAGAATAGAACAATGGAAGTCCGATAAAGTAATAGCTGCCAATAGTTTATATCGACTGGCAGGATTCTTATTGGGATTGATCGTGTCATTTTTATATTTAGCATGGATTATTGGAAGAAAGTCCTTTAGAGATCAGGAAGTACATTTGAATGTTGTTGATAACCTATATACTGATATCAATTCGGTATTGTGCCTAGGACTTATAATGTTGTGGTTTTTACTATTAGACGGTTGGGATATTCGAAACTATTCAATGGTAATCATTCCTATAACTGTACCTATCGCTACAGTGGGTTTAATATTAGTTCTGTCCTTGATCAAGCATTTTAAAAATAGAACTTTTATAAAGCATACCTTAGTTTTTCGAATTTTATATAGTGTCTACCAATTTATAAAGAAAGTATACGATAGCGGAAACCTTGGAGTAAAAGTTATATTATTAGTAATTGGCTATCCTATTCTAGTGGCTATAACCATCTTTATATTTCCAGTGACGATAGGTGCAGCGGCTTGGTTTGCACTAAAAAAGATAAGAGAATTTTATGCCATTAAAGAAGGAGTAGAAATCATTAAAAACGGGGATATTCAACATACTATAGAGATTGATAGTAAGGGAGAGTTTAAAAGTCTTGCAGACAATATAAACAGTATTACCGATGGTTTAAAAAATGCTGTAGAAAACGAACTTAAAAGTGAACGGTTAAAAACGGAACTCATTACCAATGTGTCTCATGATATTAGAACACCTTTAACGGGCATTATCACCTACGTTGGTTTATTAAAGAAGGAAACGGATCCGTCAAAAGTACAAGAATATATTGAAGTACTGGATCAAAAGGCCCAAAGGCTAAAGATTTTAACCGATGATTTGTTTGAAGCAGCCAAGGCTTCCAGTGGAAACATTCCAACCCATTTAGAGAAAATAAATATTGTTTCTTTGCTCACTCAGGGCTTAGGAGAGATGAATGATAAGATTGAAGCCAGTCAGCTGGATTTTAAGATGAGCCATCCCAAGGAAGCGATATATATAAAGGCTGACGGACGGCTTTTTTGGAGATCGGTCGAAAATTTATTATCTAACATATTTAAATACGCGCTTCAAGGTTCGAGGGTATATATAGACATTGAGGATTTAGGTGACGAAGTACTCCTTGCTTTAAAAAATATTTCAGCCTATGAGCTTAATATTTCTGCCGATGAATTAATGGAGCGTTTTACAAGGGGAGATGAGTCCAGAAGCAGTGAAGGCAGTGGATTAGGTCTGTCCATTGCTAAAAGCTTGATAGAAATTCAAAAAGGAAGATTTGATATACAAGTTGACGGTGATTTGTTTAAGGTAATGATTTATATGCCAAAGTATTATGAGTAAAATCAAGTGATCTTATAATGTCATAATCCTATTTACCATTATTTTTACTTTTTAATTCAAGAGCCAAAAAGGCTCTTTTTTTATAAGCAATTTTTTATTTGTTGAAAAATTATAAAAAGAATGCCCGTGAAACAGGAAGGGAAAATAACGTTTTCGTTTATATTTTAATTCAATATTGAGAAGAAATGAGTTAATTTAGCTTAGATTCGTTAATACAAAAGAATTGATTTGTGTAAAAAGGAGTTGTTAGATTAGATAGATTTAGGGAAAATTAATACAAATAATTATGTTTAAATCATTTATATTAAGGAATATACACAAAAGCGATATGCAATAAAAGAAAAAGGTTATCAAAAATATATAAATCAGGCAATATAATACAATAATTTGCAAGATAATTTAATGAAAATATTTAAGTGATGATATATACTAATTTAAGTAACAATTTACTTAAATTAAGGAGGTAAAACTATGAAATGGAAAAGGTTATTAAGTTTATTTCTTGTAACCGGAATGGTAATTTCAGCAACTGCTTGCAGTGGTAGTAAGCAAAGTATGACTACAGGAGATCTCGGACAACCAAAAGTGGCAGAAGGAGAAAAAGGAAAAAGCGGTGAATTAGAAGTTCCAGCTATTTATGACATCAAGTTAGGAGAGGATTTTAAAGACCTTAAAGCAGATATTCATATTTTAACACATAGAACAGATATTGTAGATACTGTTTATGCAGGCTATGCAGAAGAATTTAGGAAACTATATCCCAATATTAATATTGAATATGAAGCTATAACGGATTATGCAGAAACAGCTACACTTCGTTTAACAACTGGAGATTGGGGAGATATTTGCTTTATACCAACATCAGTAGATAAAAGTGAATTACCAAACTATTTTATACCTTTTGGAGATGCAGATAAAATTTCTGAGATTTATAATTTCACTAATAATTATCGTTACAGTGGACAAATATATGGGATTCCATATATTGGAGTTGTTCAGGGAATTGTATATAACAAAAAAGTCTTTGAAAAAGCAGGTATTACAGAGTTACCAAAGACTCCAGAAGAATTTTTGAATGCATTACAAAAGATTAAAGATAATACAGATGCTATACCAATGTATTCCAATTTCGCAGCAAAATGGACAATGGGGGCCTGGGATGCATATATTGGAGGAACAGCTACAGGTGATCCAGATTTTATGAATAAGCTTCCACATCTAAGAAATCCATTTTCTAAAAGAGAAAATATGACAGGTCCATATGCAGTTTATTATATTTTATATGAAGCAACAAAAAGAGGTCTTATTGAGGCGGATCCATCCACAACTGATTGGGAAAGCAGTAAGGGTATGATGAACAGAGGTGAAATTGGAACGATGGTTCTTGGTTCATGGGCTGTAAAGCAAATGCAAGAAGCAGACGATCATCCAGATGATGTAGGGTATATGCCATTCCCCATTACAGTTAATGGGAAGCAATATGCTACTGCAGGAGGAGACTATGCATATGGTATAAATAAGGATATTTCTAAAGAAGAACAGATCGCTTCTCTCCTTTATGTTAAATGGCTGCTTGAAGAATCACCTATATTTGAAGATGAAAAAAGTGTTCCAGTACTTAAGAATGCACCAATGCCAAGTATACTCGACTCTTTTGCAGGGGTGGAATTTGTAATTGATAATCCGTCAAAAGAAGGAGAAGAAACATTGTTTGATGATATTAATAATGAATCTGAAGTTGGAATCAACAACAATGACTATAAAGTTTGTCAAATTCTAGAACATGCTTTATATGGTACAAAAGCCTTTGATGATATTATGAATGAATGGAATGAAAAATGGTCTAAGGCTCAGGAAAAATTGAATATTGAAATTTACGAGAAATAGATTTTACGAGAGAATGTATTATATAAATCAGGGCTAACTTCTATTTCATATTTGTAGATTCTTTATCACAGTTGGGGTGGGATTTGGTCAGATCCACTCTATTATTGATTTTGAACTCATTTAATATGCGGATAAGACTCTGCCTATTTGCAGCTTACTATTTTTATACGGGGTGAAATTTCGATGAAAGAAATAAATGAACAATTGAAGAAGATTTACTATGGAGCATATCGCATTTGCGAAACTGAGGATAGATATTTACAAACATTTCAATATACTCAGCAGCAGATGGAGTATTTTAAGCAAATTTCGGAAGAATGGTATGCCAGATCTAAGGCTTCTAATGCAAAAACCCTTGAGTTTACTACAAGTGCAACACAATTTTCTTTTGAGTACAAATTTATATGGATTGAATCAGAGGATTCTATTGAACTTGCAATTGACGGATTGATCACAAAAATATATTACGTAAAAGATTTAGAGAAAGAGGGAAAATTATCTTTTGAAATGCCTGCCGGAGAAAAGAAAGTCGTAGTCTATTTGCCTGTTGATGCCACCATTCTGATACGCAATTTTGAGATCAATGGAGATGTGCTTCCTGTGGAAAAAAAGGAGAAAGTTCTGTGGATGGGAGATTCTATAACACAAGGTTGTGGTCCATTACGTTCCGGGCAGACCTATGTCAGTGTGGCTAATCGTTTGCTTAACTATGATATTATTAATCAGGGGATAGGTGGATACGTATATGATAAAAATATACTTGTTCCTATGGAAGGATATTCTCCTGATAAAATTATTGTTGCATTGGGAACAAATCAATACAGAACAGAAAGTATGGAGGCTATAGAAGAATATTATGAAAGATTATCAGAAGTTTATGGGAATACGCCAGTACTTTGCATCACACCAATTTGGAGAGGGGACTTGCCAGATGCAGAGGAGGTACTTGCAGAGTTTTGTCAAAAGATTAAAGAGATCTGTGCCAAGTATTCCAATATTACTGTAATTGAAGGTTTTAGCCTTGTACCCCATGCATCCGAATATTTCGTAGACAATCTCCATCCTAATGCACTTGGTTCAGAGGTCTATGGAAGAAACCTTGTATTGGCAATGCAGGAAGTAAGATTTTAAGATTTAATAAATCTGCAAATTAATGTATAGGGGAGGGGAAAATATGTTTGCAAAAAAAATAAAAAGGTTTTATGCAGTTTTATTAATTTGTGTCATGATAGGAACGTTATTGCCTGTAAAATGGACTTTTGCTTTAGATAAGGAGCTTTTAAAATTTGAATTTAGCTCTCCTGATGACATTATTTCATGGACTAATGGAGGATCTTGGGAATATTCCGGGAGATTAGATATTGGCTATGATGATGTCCTAAAGGCAATGAAGGTTGATTTGGATTATTCCAACAATGCAAATGCCTCATGGAGCGAAGCCAAAATAGCCTGTAGTTTTCCGTCAGAACAAGATTTGTCAGGATATAATCAAGCATCATTTGATTTCATTTATGATCCTGCTCAGATGACAAAAGGATCTTTTGCAATTAAGTTAGTAGCAGGAAATAAAGATGCAATAAGTTCTGTTGAACTGGTCAATGCTCAAGATTATGGAAACGGACTTAAAAAGGTTACAGTGGTTTTAGAATTTAAAAATGATGAAAATAGGGTGTCAGATTTAATCCTTGGCATAGTAGGTCAGAATACAGATTATAAAGGTGCAGTATATATAGACAATATCACATTTGCATATAAAGAAGTAGAAGATATGTATGTTGTAGCAACAAAAAGTATAATTGAACAAACGCCAATTGCTGTAAATAAAGATTCAATCGTTGCCAATGGAATTACTCAAAAGACACCGGATAAAGTAAAACTTGTAGATGATAAGGCAATTAAGGCAACAGCGCAGTTATACGCATATCTTGAAGCGATTGGAAAAACAGATTCAGTACTGTTTGGCCATCAAAATGATATTAATCACAAAGCTGGCAGTGTTAGCGGAGGAACTGAATCGGATGTTAAGGATATAACAGGTTCTATAGCAGCGGTATATGGTGTGGATAGTCTTTCTCTTACAGGAGCTGATTTTGATTCGATTAGTTGGGAAACACCGTTGGCAGAACGTGTAGCTGCTGTAGCAGAAGGTACAAAGAAGGCGGTTGAACAAGGAGCAATTGTCGCACTTACTTCGCATATGCCTAATTTTGAAATAATCGCTAAAAGAGTAGAGAATCAGAAGCCAGGGGATCATACATCGGACACAGTAGGAATATTGGAAGATGGAAGTTACAACTTTTCTGGTTATTCTTCACCAGTATTGACTGGAGATATTGTAACCAGAATTATGCCTGGACAAGATTTAAACAAATATTATACGGCATATTTAGACATGATTGCCGCTTATGCAAAAGCGCTTGAAAAGGACAATATCAGTGTATTGTTCAGGCCTTTTCATGAAAATACAGGAAGCTGGTTCTGGTGGGGCAAAGCTTTTTGTGATGCAGAAGCATATAAAAATTTATACAGATATACTGTAGAATATCTGAGGGATGAAAAAGATGTACACAACTTTATTTATGTTTATGGACCTGGCAGCGAAGCGAACAGTGTTGAAGACTATGAAGAACGTTATCCCGGGGATGAATATGTAGATATGGTTGGATTTGATATGTATCATTCACAGCCTGCAGAAGGGGACTTATTTATTAAAAATCTAAAAGATCAAATTAACATTGTTGGCACATTTGCAAAACAGCATAATAAATTATTTGCAGTGACAGAAACAGGAGTAGCCAATGGTAATCTGGCACTTCTTAAAACAGGGAATGAAAGAAAAGATTGGTTCAATGAAGTGTTAGAAGCTGTGGCTCCATCCGAAGCTTGTTATTTTTTAGTTTGGGCGAACTGGGGAGAAGATGGTGCCTTCTATACGCCATATGTAACAAGTAAAGCAGGTAATACAATTAAAGGGCATGAAATGTTGGATTATTTTATTGATTTTTATAATGACGGGCGTTCTGTCTTTGCCAAAGAAATGGGGGATTTTTCAGAAATAGAAGTTACTGTTGATTCAAATGATAAGGTATATGGTTATTTTAGATCACCTGTTTCCGGCAGCTATGCGCTGGATACAATGGATGTTGAAGCAAGTGTATTTAATATTGATGATGAAAGTAATACAGATGTGAAATTTGTTGCAAAAAATAAAGCTGGTGACTTGATACAAGAAGTTCCGGCAATAAAAAAATCGGATAACAGATATTCTGCACAATTAACGAAAGAGCAAATTGCACAGCTTGGAGAAACGTCCGGGACCCTTGCTTTGGTTGTTAATGATGAAGTGATAAGTAAGATTAATCTTAAATATAATATGCAGAAACCAGTTGTTGATCCTTTTGTCATTGGCAGTTTCGAAGATTACTATGGTGAAGATTTGATTTTAAGATCCGTTTGGAATACAGGAAATGGTACAGGGTGTACAGTTGAACCTTCGTTGTCAGAGACGAATAAATATGCGGGACAATATGGTTTGGAATTCAAGTATAAACTTATTGCAGGCGGATATGCTGGAGTAGTTAAAACTATAGAAACGGACTGGTCCAGCAAGAATGCATTGCAGTTATGGATATTGCCTGATGGCAAGAAGCAAAAAGTCGTTATCCAGGTTCAATCTGCAGGAGAGGCTTTTGAAGTATACCTTAATGAATATCCTGAATTTAATGGTTCAACAGAACCTATGCTTGTGACGATTCCGTTTTCAAGTTTTGCAGGAAGAGACAATAAAAATGCTATTTTTGATCCGAGTAATATTCAAAGTTTTGGGTTATGGTGTAATGCTATTTTGCCTGAAGGGGCAGATAGTCAGATATTTGTGCTGGAATCTGTGATATATTATGATGAGATTAAAGCAGTTACTTCTGATGTAGCAAAAGTTACCTTTACTCCAATAAATTAAAATATTTACGTATATGAAGAAATAGTTCCTTGTCTAAAATGATAGACAAGGAATTATTTTGTTTAATTGATAAATAAATTAAATTTAGCTTGATTCAATTGCTAAATTAGCTTGATTTAATGATTAGAGTAAGTTAGAATATAGTAAAACAGGATTCTTATTCGAAATTTTAAGTAAGAATTATTTTGGATTGTTTTATAAAAAATGTATTCTTATTTTAGATTCTATGGATTATGCAATAAAGGAGATAATGTATGGCTAAATCAGTGAGATTAATAGATATCGCCAAGAAATTAGGAGTTAGCAATGTAACGGTTTCTAAAGCTTTAGCAGATAAAGACGGCGTAAGTGAAGAAATGCGGCAGAAAATTAAGGCCTTGGCGGCAGAGATGGGATATAAACCAGCATCTGTGTCAAAACCTAAAACAGGCACTGGAAACATAGGAGTCCTTATTCCTTCTCGGTTTATTGAGAAAGCTGGGTCATTTTATTGGACTATGTATGAGGAAGTTATTACGAAATTGAGTGCCAATGGCTATTATGGCATTATAGAAAAATTAACTCAGGAAGACGAGGATTCCAAAAAACTTCCTAAGATGATACAGGATCATAAAGTGGATGGAGTAATTATTATTGGTCAGACAAAGGATAGGTATTTGGATTTTCTCTGGAATTCAGGGACTGTTCCAATTATGTGTATGGATCATTATAATACCCACATGGAGTATGATACAGTGATTTCAGATGGTTACTATGGAATGTACGTTTTGACGAATTACTTAATAAAAATGGGTCACAAAGATATTGCTTTTGTAGGAACTCCTCTTGCGACGAGCAGTATTACAGACAGATATTTTGGTTATCAAAAAGCTTTGCTTGAAAATGGAATAAAGTTGAGAGAGGAATGGATTATACCGGATAGAGTCAGAGAAACGAATATATGCTTTGAAATAACTTTACCAGAAAAGATGCCTACTGCTTTTGCCTGTAATTCTGATTTTACTGCCAGTATGCTCATTAAAAAATTAGTGGAAAAAGGATTATCAGTTCCCAAAGATGTATCTGTAGTTGGATTTGATGATTATCTCTTCCCTAATGTGACGGATTTAAAGATAACATCCTATGCTGTGGACATGGATAAAATGGCAGGTTTATGTGTGAAGACATTACTTAAAAAAATAAAAGGAAAAGATTATGTTAAAGGCGTTCAGATTGTAACGGGTCATATGGTTATAAAAGAAAGTGTAAAAAACTTGAATGCAAGAAATAGCAGAGAAAGTTAATCCTAACGTTCTCTGCTATTTTTTTGTTTGTCTGTATAACATGGATTTTATTCTTCCAGGTACTGTATTGCATTTGAACGGCAAAGTTTTCGGTAATGCATAGGAGTAACGCCTGTGGATTTTTTGAAAAGATTGATAAAGTGATTAATATTTTCTATGCCAACTTTTAATGCAATTTCATTAATAGTATCATCAGTATTTCTAAGAAAAGATTTTGCAGCTGAAATTCTCTGCAGAATTAAATAGTTGATCGGAGAATGATTTAAAAATTTTGTAAAATCACGAATAAGTTTATATTTACTGATGTGATATTGTTTCGCAAGTTCTTCTAAATTGTACTGCTCTCTGTATTTTTCATCGAATAATTTTTTTATTTCTAAAATATAGGCTGGTATTTTATTTAAACGGTCCAAATCCTTTTCTTTTGAAACAATTAATTGTGTGAGTAAATCAGTTATCAGTTTGGAAGCGATCATCTCCTGGGTCTCTGTAATAGATGTATAGCATTCAAATATTTTTTTAACGATAGAAATGAGACTGATATCTGAAATATTAGGGCATACAACGTAATCATCCTGATGATACAGCTTGTAATAGGCCAAGAGACTTGGACCATTAATAAACAGAGCTTTGAAATGCCAATGCTTTAATTTTTGTGCACTTAATACAGAGTAATTATTACAGTCAAAGAAGGCAAAGGAATCAGGATTTAAAATATATGTTTTCTCTTTATAGTTTAATTGCCCCTGACCTTCTACAGTATGCAATAAGCAATACATATCGAGAGGCTGCAACGCCAGATAAAATGGAAATGTAACGAAAGTATTTATTAATAATTTGGCAAAATACCAATGCTTTTCTGCAAAAGGAGAAACATCGATTAATTGCAAAAGATTTTGATCTATGGTGTGAGAGGTTAAATTTGAATGTTCTTTGAGGTAATTGATTAAGTTTTGAAAATAATCTTCAAACATATTGACTCCTCTTTCAGATTTATAGTGTTGATTATATTATATTTTTTTATTGAGCATCAATCAAGTTAATTTAACTTAATTATCATAAATTAAATTTGTTAAATAAAGATAAGTATATATATCAAAAAAGGGAAAACAAGACATAGGTAGATTGAATAGACACAAAAAAATTAATTAAACTTGCTGTTTTTAAACTATTAATCCTAAGGGATATACACAAACACAATAGTGAATAAAAGAGAAAAGTTGGTCAAAATATATAAAGTGTGCAATATAGTATGATAATTTGCAATATAATAGGATGTATTTTTTTAAGTAATGTTTTATACTAATTAAGTAATAATTAAGTTAAAAACGGGAGGTAAAAATTATGAAGCTGAAAAAATTTTTAAGTTTGCTTCTGGTGACAGGAATGGTTATCTCAACAGTTGCATGCAGCGGAAATGGACAAAATACAACATCAGATACGGCTGAACAATCAAAAGTGACAGAAGATGGTAAGCAACAGAGTGGAGAATCAGAAGTTCCAGCGATTTATGACATCAAATTAGGCGAAGATTTTAAAGATTTAAAAGCAGATATTCATGTTTTAACGGACAGGACAGATATTGCAGACACTGTTTATGCAGGTTATGCAGAAGAATTTAAAAAGTTATATCCCAACATTAATGTTGAATATGAGGCTATAACAGACTACGCAGAAGCCGTTACGCTTCGTTTAACAACAGGAGACTGGGGAGATATTTGCTTTGTTCCGACATCAGTAGATAAAGATGAGTTCCCCAATTATTTTATTTCTTTTGGTGATGCGGACAAAATTTCTGAGCTTTATAATTTCGCAAGTAGATATCGTTATGACGGACAGATTTATGCAATTCCAAATGGCGGAAATGCTCAGGGGATAGTGTATAACAAAAAAGTTTTTGAAAAAGCAGGGATTACAGAGATGCCAAAAACACCGGATGAATTCTTGGATGCCTTGCAAAAAATTAAAGACAATACGGACGCTGTTCCAATGTATTCAAATTTCGCAGCAAAATGGACAATGGGAGCCTGGGATGCTTATATCGGAGGATCTGCTACAGGAGATCCGGACTTTATGAATAAACTTCCACATCTAAGAAACCCATTTTCAAAAAGAGAAGATATGACAGGTCCATATGCCGTTTATTATGTTTTATATGAAGCAACAAAAAGAGGGCTTATTGAAGATGACCCATCTACAAGTGACTGGGAAAGCAGTAAGGGTATGATGAACAGAGGTGAAATCGGAACAATGGTTCTTGGCTCCTGGGCTGTAAAACAAATGCAGGAAGCAGGAGACAATCCCGATGATGTAGGCTATATGCCATTCCCTATTACGGTTAACGGAAAGCAGTACGCTACTGCAGGAGGAAATTATGCATATGGCATCAATAAAGACATTTCTAAAGAAAGACAAATTGCTTCTCTGATTTATGTCAAATGGTTGCTTGAAATGTCACCCATATTTGAAGATGAAGGAAGTATTCCGGCACTTAAGAATGCACCTATGCCAAGTGTGCTTGACTCTTTTAAAGGAGTAGAATTTGTAATTGATAACCCACCAAAAGAAGGAGAAGAAACATTGTTTGATGATGTGAACAATGAATCCGAAATTGGAATCAACAATAACGACTACAAAGTTTGCCAAATTCTGGAACATGCTTTGTATGGCACCAAATCTTTTGATGACATTATGAATGAATGGAACGAAAAATGGTCCAAGGCTCAGGAAAAACTGAATGTTGAAGTTTACCAATAACAGACTTCAGGAGAGGACAAATACATGAGTCAGAGGCTGCTTCTGACTCATGTTTATAATAGGAGGGGCATTATGGAGCAAAAAGACGTGAGTGAATTGGTTGTAAAAAAAACATTTAGTTTTAAAAAGTGGATCAAGAGTATGGAAGCACAACGTATATTGGTCATCGTAACTTTTATGTTTGTGCCATTGCTGCTTCTCATTGTTTTTACTTATCTTCCTTTTTTTAAAATGGTCCAATTCAGCTTTTATGACATGAAATATATTGGTGCAAGAAAATGGGTAGGTCTGCAAAATTATATAGATGTTTTTAAACGGGACGATTGCTTTAAAGCATTGAGCTTAAGCCTTTATTATATAGGAGGAGCTTTTGTTCAGTTAGTTTTGGCCTTATATTTTGCGACAATTTTAAGTTTTAAAACCAGAGGAGCGTCTTTCTTTAAAGGAGCAATGTTTTTTCCGTATTTGGTTTGTGGTATAGCTGTTGGTTTTATTTTTAGATTCTTTTATACAAGAGGATATGTATTGGACACCATTCTGACATGGATTGGATTTGATTTGGAAAGTTTACCGTATTGGTTAAAAGACACACGGATTAATAATATATCCCTGGTAGCTACATCTGTCTGGAGATATTTAGGACAGAATATGGTTCTTTTCCATGGTGCGATCATGTCTGTGGATAAAGAAATGTACGAAGCAGCAGATCTGGATGGAGCTAATAAATGGCAAAGATTCAGATACATTATTTTACCAAGTATTAAGACCATTGTTGTATTAAATATGATTCTCTCCATTAGCGGATCATTGAGTGCATTTGAGCCGCCTTATGTTATTACCAATGGTACCATGGGAACAGGTACGTATTTCGTAATTATGCACAGAATTGCCCATGAAAATCAGAAAGTAGGTTTGGCTTCTGCTATGGCGGTTGTGCTTTTCGGAATTATTATTTTATGTACTATAGTGCAAAAGCTCGTTATTAATTGGCTATTTACCGACGGAGATGAAGATGAAAGCAAGGCAGCCAAAAAACAGAAAAAGTTCAGTTTTCTAGAGGTGCAAAAAGGGGTAGAGAGATGAGTGCTATGAAAAAATTTGAAAAATATTTATTGGGATTTTTAAAATATGCCTCTTTGTGCTTGGGTGTATTTTTCACGACGATTCCTGTAATTGTTTGTATTTTCACTGCTTTTAAAACGGAAAAAGAGTATGCATCGACGAATGTTATGACGTTTCCAAAGAGTTGGACTAACTTTGAAAATTTTATTGTTGCATGGAAAAAAGCCAATATGTTGGTAGCGTTCAGGAATACATTCATCGTATTAATTGTTGTACTTACAGGGTCTGTTTTGATTGGAGCCATGCTTGCATATATATTAAGCCGATTTAAATTTCGTGGAAATGGATTGATAAGAAATCTGTTTTTGTTTGCAACATTAATTCCAGGAATCGCAACGCAGGTTACTGTATATGAAATTATGTACGGCTTAGGACTGATCAATAAATTATATGGATACATTATTGTTATGTTAGGAACAGATGTTATTTCCATATATATATTCATCCAATTTTTTGAGAACATCCCTAAGTCTTTGGATGAATCTGCCATTGTAGACGGATGCAGTTATTTTGGAATATTTTTTAAAATTTTATTTCCTCTTTTAAGACCTGCTATTGTTACAGTTATGATTTTAAAAGGAGTAGGTGTTTACAATGAATATTATATGGCTAATTTATACCTGCATTCCAAAGAACTTGTAACCGTATCCACTTCCCTATATATATTTACCGGACCTTATGGAAACCAATATAACTACATTACTGCAGGTGTACTGATTACAATGTTACCGGCACTTATTATATTTATTCTGTGTCAGAAACAAATTTACAGTGGATTAACGATGGGTGCTGTAAAAGGATAAAATGATTATGTTTGAAAAGGAGAGCTAAGAAAATATGAATGACGTGAAATTAATCTGCCCACAGGTAAAAAATATGCCATGGCAAGATCCCCCTGAGAAAATCCTTAATGCTCCGTTTTGGAGATATAAAAGTAATCCTATTATAGGAAGAAATCCAGTAAAAAATGTAGCCAGAATCTTTAATAGTGCAGTAATACCCTATGAAGATGCATTTATTGGTGTTTTTCGTGGTGAACAAGTAAATGGAATTCCACACATTTACTTGGGAAGAAGCAAAGATGGAATACATTGGGAATTTGAAGAAGAAAAAATTCTGTTTGAAGATGAAGATGGAAATCCATTTATGCCAAGATACGCCTATGATCCACGACTGGTTAAAGTAGAAGATACTTATTATCTGATTTGGTGTCAGGATTTTTATGGTGCAGCGATTGGTATGGCAAAAACAAAAGACTTTAAAAAATTTGTAAGAATTGAAAATCCATTTCTTCCTTTTAATCGTAATGCGGTATTATTCCCACGAAAAATCAACGGTAATTTTGTAATGCTCAGCCGACCCAGTGACAGTGGCCATACACCCTTTGGTGATATTTTTGTGAGTGAAAGTCCTGATATGGTTTATTGGGGCAAACACCGTCATGTTATGTCAAAAGGAGAAGAATGGTGGCAGTCTCTAAAGATTGGAGGTGGGGCGGCTCCTATTGAAACGACTGAAGGATGGTTATTATTCTACCATGGAGTTACTGGTACTTGTAACGGCTATGTGTACAGCATGGGTGGTGCAATATTAGATATTAACCAGCCTTCTGTTGTAAAATACAGATGTGAAAATTTCTTGCTGACCCCGGAAGAGTGGTATGAAGAGCAGGGTTTTGTACCGAATGTTGTTTTTCCTTGTGCAACGATTTGTGATGGAGAGACAGGAAGAATTGCCATTTACTACGGAGCAGCAGACAGTTATGTTGGTTTAGCATTTACTACAGCAGACCAAATTGTCAAATATATTAAAGAACATAGCGTTTTAAGAAAAACGGATACAGAAATCGGCAGAAGATAGAGAAGAAAGATGGAATAAAACCATATGATTCGTTTCAAGGTGAAACGAATCATATTTATATTTACGTAAAAAAGGATTGAACTGGAAAAGGAGATGGATATATGGGTATAACGTATTATGAAAAAGACAGAGTGTTTAAATTAGACACCCCATCCACCACTTATTTAATAGGAATTGTAGATGATGAAAATTTTGTAGGACATATGTACTACGGCAAAAGAATTGAAGATCACAGGCTTTATCATTTAATGCGTATTGATGAACCCCCTTATGTACCTTCTAAAAACAACAGGGACAGAGTTTCTTTTTTGGACAGTTTTCCAATGGAATATCCAACCCATGGTCTTGGAGATTTTAGAGAAGATTGTTTGCAGGTGCGTACAAAAGAAGGGCATACTGCGGTTTCCCTTTCTTATGTTTCCCATAACATTTATAAAGGAAAAACCAAATTAGAGAAATTGCCAGCTACCTTTGGGAATGCAGATCAATGTACAACACTGGAATTAGTTTGCAGAGATTTTGTTTTAAATCTGGAAGTTGTGCTAATCTACACAACCTTTGAAGATGTGGATGCCATAACAAGAAGCGTAAAAATTAGAAATTGCAATAAGGAGGATATCTTTCTTACCAAAGTACTTTCTTCCTGTGTGGATTTCGACAATATGGATTTTGATATGATTACACTTCATGGTTCCTGGGCAAGGGAACGACACGTGCAAAGAAAAAAGATTGGGTATGGGAAGCAAAGTACTTCTTCCGTTCGAGGGGAATCCAGCCACCAAGATCATCCGTTTATTGCACTGGCAACTCCAAATACCACAGAAGATACAGGAGAAGTGTATGGATTCCATTTTGTATACTCCGGGAATTTTATTGCACAGGCAGAATTGACTCAATTTGATACAGTACGGACAGTTATAGGAATACATCCAATGGATTTTTCCTGGAGATTAAGAGAAGGGGAAGTTTTCACAGCCCCTGAAGTTGTTCTGGTATATTCTGATACCGGTATTGGAGGGATGACAAGAACTTTCCATGACTTATACCGCAATCATCTGATTCGTGGAAAATTCAAAGACAAAAAACGTCCAGTCTTAATCAATAATTGGGAAGCCACCTATTTTGATTTTGATACAGAAAAACTCCTTAGCATTGCAAGAGAAGCTTCAAAGCTGGGAATAGAGATGTTGGTAATGGATGATGGATGGTTTGGCAACAGAAACAGCGATAACTCTTCATTGGGAGACTGGGTAGTTAATGAAAATAAGATTAAGGGTGGAATTAAATATTTAGTGGATGAAGTCAATAAATTAGGCATGGAATTCGGCATTTGGTTTGAACCAGAAATGATTTCACCAGATTCAGATTTATATCGATCACATCCCGACTGGGCTATCCAAATTCCAGGGCGGACAGGAAGTCTGTGCCGTAATCAGTATGTCCTGGATTTATCCAGAGAAGAAGTGCGAGATTACGTATATGAAAGTCTCCGAAAGATATTAAAAAGTGCAAACATCACTTATGTAAAATGGGATATGAATCGTCAGCTTACTGATATGGGAAGTTTTAAATTAGATGCAGAATCCCAGGGAGAACTATATCATCGATATGTATTGGGGGTATATGAATTACAGGAAAGGCTCATAACTGAATTTCCTCATGTATTGTTAGAGAATTGCTCAGGAGGCGGAGCAAGATTTGATCCCGGAATGCTTTATTATAGTCCCCAGATTTGGGCTTCAGATGATACAGATGCTATTGAAAGACTAAAAATCCAGCAAGGAACAGCTATGCTTTATCCCCTTTCTGCCATAGGTGCTCATGTAAGTGATTGTCCGAATCATATTGTAGGAAGAAATACACCTTTTCAAACCAGAGGTTATGTTGCTTTGGCCGGAACATTCGGGTATGAATTAGATATTACTAAGATTTCTCAAGAAGACAGAGAGATGATTCCAAAACAAATTGAAATGTATCATAAATACAATGATTTAATAAGAACTGGAGATTACTATAGAATCGCAAATTATGCAGAAAATCATCAGTATGATTGCTGGCAGGTGGTGTCAAAAGATAAAAATGAGACGTTAATAACTTATATTCAAGTTTTAGCAAGACCCAACCATCATAGCAGAAGAATTCGTCTTAAAGGACTGGATAAAAAGAAAATGTACAGAATCGAAGGAACCAATGAGATATATTCAGGTGCGGCTCTTATGTATGCAGGTATTAATATAGAAGGGTTAAGAGGAGATTATCAAGGAAAACTGATACATCTCGTTGCACAATAAGGAGTATGTATACGAAGGATATATTTAGGATACCGTAATACCTTTAATATGATATTGGATTTAATCCAGAGAAGAGGGATATATCAATGAACAAGATAAAAGCTTTTTTTAAGCGATATCCTTTCAATTTCACAAAGAAAAATATCACATCAAGATCAAATGCTCCTGAACCTAAAAAAATGAAAAACAGTTTAATCAGACAGATGACATTGATGCTGTTAAGTGTCGTACTCATTCCAGTGATGGTTGCTACTTATATTGCATCAGAGACAGCAACCAATGCACTTGTCAGTGAAGCCAAAGCCCAGTTGGCAGAATCCAATATAAAAACAACTCAGTATTTTGAATTGATTTTAAGGCAAATAGAGAATTCCAGAGCACAAATCCTTGTAGAATCAGAAATTAAAGAATTTTTGAAAACCTTGAAAGAACAATCAACAGAAGAAGCTAAAAAGAATATTTACAGAATTTGGGACAATCTAAAAAGAGTAGGCAATACCAATGAATACATCGATGGGATATATATTGTTTCTGAGACTGGTCATCTTGTAGGATATCCCCAAATATTTGGTACAGTGGATATAAAAAAACTGGAGGCAGTAGAATGGTACCAAAAGGTCAAAAAAAGCAATAAACCTGTTTGGATCGATGATCATGAAGAAGGGATCGGCAAAAATTCCAACAGCAGTGCTGTTAAATATATTACTTCTTATGGAAGCTTTATTAAAGATGGCAGATTGGAATATGCATTTTTAATGGATGTAAATGAAGTTCAGTTAAAAAAAGCTTTGGAAACTGTACATAGAAGCGATAATATTTACCGTACTTATGTCATTACCCCTACTGGGAAAGTGGTATCCCATGATAAAGAAGCAGTGGGAGAAATGCAAATATTTGAGGAAATTAAAGAACGGGCAGAAGAAAAAGCACAAGATGTTTTTGTTGGGACGGACAACGAAGAAAGATTTGTTATATCCTATACAAAAGCGCAGGACAGCTGGATTATTGTGAACACGGTAAATGAAGAGGATGTAATTTCCTCTGTAGGTTCCATGGAAAAAGATCTTTTGCTTTTAGGTTTTGTATTTGCTGTTATCGCCGTGGGTATTGGGATGCTTTTCACTTTTAAGATTACCAATACAATGAAAATGATTATGATTAAAATGAAACAGGCTGCAAAAGGTGATTTAACTGTCAAAGCTCATGTCAATCGAAATGATGAACTTAAAATCCTTTCTGAAACTTTTAATGAAATGGTAAAGCAAATTCGTGAATTGGTTTGCCAAAGTTCAAAAGTGGCTTATGAAGTTAATACTTCTTCCAGTAATATTTCATGTCGTGTAAGAGAATCAACAAAGATTGCTTCTGATATCGAAAATGCTATTCATGAAATGGCAGAAGGGGCATGTAATCAGTCAGAACAAGTTGAAAAAATCGTTCATTTGGTTGAATCCTTGTCTCAAAAAACTGATCTTGTAGTAAAGTGTATTGAAGACGTTAACAGAACTTCTGAAAATGTGCAGATGATTACCAATAAGGGTATTGATACGACTCAAGTTTTAATACATAAAAATGAGGACGTCAATGAAGCGACTAAAGAAGTTGTGAAAGCCATGAATTACTTGGGGAATGATATGCAGGATATAAAACAAATTGTGCTTATTTTAAAAGAGATTTCAAAAAAGATACATTTACTGTCCTTAAATGCGTCTATTGAAGCAGTCAGGGCAGGAGAAGCAGGCAAAGGATTTTCAGTGGTTGCGAATGAAGTAAACAAGTTGGCAGATCAATCAGCCCAATCTACAAAAGAAATTGAAAACATTATAGAACGCATTCTGGTACAAACTCAAAAATCCATGGATGTGGTAAAAAGAGCAGAAGGTATCAACAGAAATCAACATGATGCAGTAAAAAGTACAGTGAATGAATTTGCTGAGATTAAGAATATCTCCTGTCAGTTGAACGGACAGATTGGAGATATACTCCATGAAGTAAAAGAAATGAATGATTTTAAAGAAAAAGTTGAAGAAGCCATACATATGATTTCCAGTGTGTCCCAAATGACAGCGGCATCCACAGAAGAAATAACTGCTTCCGTTGCAGACCAGAATGGATTTTTAGAAAAGATTCTGACAGATATAGAAATACTTGCATCTAAGGCAGATGAATTAGCAGCCAGCTTAAAAGATTTTACAGTTGAAGACATATAATTTATTTTTGCTCAGCCAAGATGGCAAACAATAAAGTATATTGCCTAGAATTTTGCAACGAAAAAGGAGTCAGAAAATGGAGTACATTAAAGGATTTACATTTGGATGGGGCAATAAGAAAGGGGATTTTTTGAGTTGTCAAGCGAAGGAGTCCCTTCGTCAGCTAAAGGAAAGAACTAATAGCAATTATGTCATTTTTGCCTTAGGGGCGCTTCAGGATACTCCTCATACAACAGAGATTGATTATACAGGAGATCATATGGTGAGTGATGAAGAACTCATTCATATGATTGAATATGCAAGAGAACTGGATTTAAAAGTGATTTTAAAACCAACGGTGAATGTCAGAAATGGTACATGGAGAGCGCATATTAATTTTTTTGACCATGATGTACCTTGTGAACCTAAATGGAAAGACTGGTTTTTAAGTTATACAAAATACCAGTGCCATTATGCAGAGATTGCTCAAAAAAGTAATTGCGAAATGATGATTGTAGGTTGTGAAATGGTTCAATCAGAACGCAGAGAAAATGAATGGAGACAGCTAATTAGAGAAGTTAAAAAAATCTATCATGGTCTGATATCCTACAATACGGACAAATACCAGGAAAACTATGTAAAATGGTGGGATGCCGTTGATGTGATTTCATCCAGCGGATATTATCCCATTGATTGCTGGAATGAGCAATTAGAGCGAATTGAGAAGGTGGTAAAAAAATATAACAAGCCATTTTTCTTTGCAGAAGCCGGATGCCCAAGCCGAACAGGCTCTGGGCATATCCCTAATAATTGGGAGCATGTAGGCGAGACAAATCTACAAGAACAAGCAGAGTACTACAAAGTAATGTTTGAAAAAACAAGAGATAAAGAGTGGCTTAAAGGGTTTGGATTGTGGGACTGGAGTACTTATTTGTACCCGGAAAATAAAGCGATTTACGATAATGGATACGATGTTTTTGGAAAACCCGCTGAAAAAATTATTTACGGTTTTTACTCAAACATTGTATAACTTAAAAGAATATTGCCAGATAGTACTGGAGTACCATAAGATGTAGGGAGGAGATTGAGTGGGACAACTCAAGCAGGAAATAGAGAAGCAATTGACAGATAAAATTTTGCCTTTCTGGATGAAATTAAAAGATGAAGAGAATGGCGGTTTTTATGGAGAAGTAGATTATGATTTAACTATAAATAAGGAAGGTCCCAAGGGTGGCATTGCAGCAGCAAGATTTTTATGGTCTTTTTCAGCTGCTTATAGAGTTACAATGAAAGAAGAATATCTTTCTTATGCACATCATGCCTATAGATTTTTAAGTCAAAAAGCAATAGATCCTGTACATAAAGGTTTATACTGGATGTTAGACCATAAAGGAAATCCAATAGATACAAGAAAACATATCTATACACAGGCCTTTGGTATATATGCTTTAAGTGAATTCTATAGAGCCTTTAAACATCCTGAAGCTTTAAAATTGGCCCGGGAGCTTTATGAACTCATTGAAACCAAAGGCTATGATGAACACACTAAAGCGTATAAAGAAGAGTTTAATCGGGAATGGATTGAGAGATCCAATGAAATGCTTAGTGAACATGGACTAGTATCAGACATTACAACTAATACCCATCTTCATGTATTGGAGGCGTACACAAATTTGTACAGAGTTTGGCCTTCACAGCAACTAAAAGAAAAATTAACAAATCTGGTTTATACTTTTTATCAAAAAATATACGATCATGAAACCAAGTTTCAAAAAGTGTTTTTTGATAAAAAGTGGCAGGAACTTATGGATTTAAAATCCTATGGGCATGATATAGAAGCGAGCTGGTTGCTGGACGAAGCCGTAAAAGTATTGGATTTAAAGGATGAGAACATTTCAAAAATGATTATAGATATTGCTTATAATATCGCAGAGCATGGGGTACTAGAAGATGGTTCCGTTGCCAATGAAGAAAAAGAAGGTAAAGTGGATTGTACCCGTGTTTGGTGGGTTCAGGCAGAATCCATGGTAGGATTTTATAATGCCTATGAAAGAACAGGGGACAAAAAATTTCTGAATTTAGTCGATAATTTATGGAAATACACCAAAGAAAATCTTATTGATTCAAGGGATGAAGGAGAATGGTTCTGGTCTGTAGAACCTGATGGGAAGCCAACTAAGAGGCCTGTAGCGGAGCCTTGGAAAACCCCATATCACAATTCAAGATTTTGCCTAGAGATGATTGAAAGGATGAGCAGATGATGATTCATGAAAAATATTACGAACTGCTTGAGCAACAAGAAAAGTTACTTACAAGAAAAAATGAAAAAAATGAAATTTTCTATAATGGAGTTTATGACCGGTATAAATACCCTGTAATCACACGTCATCATATTCCTATAGAATGGAGATTTGATTTAAGCAAAGAAGACAATCCATACTTTATGGAAAGGTTAGGGGTTAATGCTGCATTTAATCCCGGTGCTATTTATCTTGATGGAAAGTATTATTTGGTTGTACGGGTGGAAGGTTTGGACAGAAAATCTTTTTTTGCCATTGCAGAAAGTGATAATGGTATTGATAATTTCCGTTTTATTGGAGAACCGATTATTTGGGAAGATATTGATAAGGAAGAAACCAATATCTACGATATGCGTCTGGTAAAACATGAGGATGGATGGATTTACGGCATTTATTGCTCAGAAAGTAAAGATCCTGATGCCCCCGCTCATGATACTTCCAGTGCAGTTGCACAGGCAGGACTTGTGAGAACGAAAGACCTGAAAAACTGGGAAAGACTTCCCAATATCAAAACCACGTCACCACAACAGAGAAATGTAGTGCTTCATCCGGAGTTTGTAGACGGTAAATACGCATTTTATACAAGACCTCAGGATGGATTTATTTCTACTGGAACCGGAGGAGGAATATGTTTTGGCTTATGCGATGATATTCTAAATCCTGTTATCCAAAAAGAAACGATTATTCATGAGAAAAAATATCATACTGTATATGAAGTAAAAAACGGAGAGGGTCCAGCACCCATTAAAACGCCAAAAGGATGGATTCACATTGCCCATGGGGTTCGAAATACAGCGGCAGGATTAAGATATGTACTGTATACCTTTGCAACGGATTTGAATGATCCGACAAAGGTCATTGCACAGCCTGGAGGACATTTTATTGCACCTTATGATGATGAAAGAATTGGAGATGTGTCCAACGTGGTTTTCTGCAATGGTGCTGTCGTAAATGAAAAAAATGAAATATTTATTTATTATGCATCCAGCGATACCAGAGTTTTTGTAGCAACAACGACTGTTGAAAAGTTGGTGGATTATACCTTCAATACTCCGGAAGATCCTTACCGTTCATTGGAATGTGCAAAACAGCGTATAAACCTTATCGAAAAGAATCGCAAATTATTAGAACAAAAAAATTAAAACAGAGATTATAATATCCCTCCATTATATCTCTCTATTTTTTTAACCGGGTTTTAACCCGGTTATTTTTATGTCATACAATTTAAAACAAATGCCTTTCTTTTTTAATAGATATTTAAAAGTAGCATGGTACTATAAAAAATAAGACAAGTACATTTACTAGGAAGTCAACTATTAACTGAGGAGGAGTAACATGGCCAGAAGGCTGTTTTGCGAAATAAGCCCTTTAACGTATAAGATATCTGTAACTAAAAATATATGGATAAGAAAAATGGAATGGTATCTTCATAGAAAAAAATATGCTGAAACATTTAGTCAGGAAAGACTTCCTGTTACGATTTATAAGCATAAATCATTAATAAGAAGAAAATTAGGTAATGTAGATATGAGACTGCAGGACAATAAAGCTGTTAATTTAAGTCTGGCTGCTCCTAAAATCAATGGCATTATCATCAAGCCTCAGGAAGTTTTTTCTTTTTGGAAATTGGTCGGAGAGTGTACAGAAGCTAAAGGATACAAAGAGGGGCTGGTGATTAAATCGGGAAAGGTGGACAAGGGTATAGGGGGTGGCATGTGCCAGTTTTCAAATCTCATTCACTGGATGATCCTGCACAGTCCAATGACTATTATTGAGCATCATCATCATAATCAGATTGATATGTTTCCGGATTACGGCAGGCAAATACCATTTGGAACGGGAACATCTATAATGTATAACTATCTTGACTATCAATTCATAAACAATACACAACAGGAATTTCAATTGATCGTATATACGACCGATGAATATCTTTGTGGAGAATTAAGAAGCAATAAACCAATTGATTATGCTTATCATATCAGAGAAGAAAATAGCTATTATGAAAAAAAGGAAGATGGATATTACAGAAATAACGAAATTTATAGAATTATAGTGGACAAAAAAACAGGCAATGAAGTTAAAAAAGAACTTATTACAAAAAATAACGCTAAAGTATTATATGATGAACAATACATACCGCCTGAAAGAATAAAAATGGCTCATGTGAGTTAATGGTATTGAGATATATTTTAAAAATAAAAATAGTAAAAATAACAACTTATTTAGGAAAATTATTGAGTGTTATAAAAATCTCCTATCTGATATAATGCAAAAAAATATTAGGATAGGAGATTTTAATATGGAGAAATTTTGCTTTTTTGATGATGGAAGTTTTTACTTAAATCAACCGGACCAAGTAAGTTATCTTTATTTCCCTTTGGCAAATGTGGAAGGAGTTATGAGCAGTGTTACTCCGGAGCTTTCGGGAGACAGTAAAACCAGTCAGAATACCTTTTTGCTGTCACCTGTAAGCAGTGAAGATTTGCATAACAATAAGAGCAGTCGTAATTTTTGGTGTAAAATCAATGGTACATCTATTTGGTCAGTAACGGGAAGATCTGCCTGGCAACAGGCACAAAAGTTCTCCAGGGACAGAGAAGAAACCCGACTGGAGGCAGGATTTTTATGGCATAAGATAACCCGAATATCCAAAGCACTTGGTTTAAAAGGGATTATTACTTCCTTCGTGCCGGCAAATCATGATCAAGTTGAACTGATGAAGGTAGAACTTACCAATATTGGGGCCGAAGCGATTACTTTGGAGCCTGCAGCAGCTATACCTCTTTATTGCCGTTCAGCAGATAATATCAGGGATCATCGACATGTTACTTCCCTGTTGCATCGTATAGAAGTTTTGGAACGGGGAATTATCGTGAATCCGACCCTGACATTTGATGAAAGAGGACATAAAATCAATGAAATTGTTTATGGAGTATTAGGCGGCAATGGTGATATTTTACCGTCGAAATTTTATCCAACAGTGGATTCCTTTATAGGAGAAGGAGGCAGTTTTGAAAATCCGAGAGCCCTTCAGGATGACTGCTTAAAGCCAATGAAAGCAGGAGACAGAATCGATGGCTACGAAGCTTTTGGAGGCCTTGGTTTTGAGGAAATTTTGTTACAGCCTGGAGAATCAAAAGCATATATTATTGTTTTAGGATATGGCAGATCTAAGGAAGATTTCATTGCCTACGGAGAAAAATATTTATCAGAAGAAGCTTATGATCAGGCTTTTGAAGAAATGAAAGTATACTGGAAGCGTCAGCTCAATGTAAGATTCGAAACAGGGGATGATAACTTTAATCATTGGATGCATTGGGTAACCATTCAGCCAATTTTGCGCAGAATCTACGGATGTTCTTTCTTGCCTCACCATGATTATGGGAGAGGTGGCAGAGGATGGAGAGACTTATGGCAGGATTGTCTGGCGCTTTTATTGATGGATCCGAGAGAAGTCAGAACGATGCTTAAAGAAAATTTCCAGGGGGTAAGGATGGACGGTACCAATGCTACCATTATTGGTAAAAACCGAGGAGAGTTTATTGCTGATCGCAATAATATTACAAGAGTATGGATGGATCATGGGGTATGGCCGCTTATAACCACTCATTTATACATACAGCAAAGTGGAGACATAGAATTTCTATTGGAAAAAGTTCCTTATTTTAAAGATATGCAGGCAGTACGGGGAGAACAAAAAGATACCCTCTGGACAGAAGAGCAGGGAAAGACTTGCTTAACCCAAGACAATAAGCCATACCTGGGTACCATACTAGAACATTTATTGATGCAGCATTTAACTGCCTTTTATGATGTAGGAGAACATAACCATATCAGGCTTCGAGGAGCAGATTGGAATGATGCTCTTGATATGGCAAGAGATAAAGGGGAGAGTGTGCCTTTTACAGCATTATATGCCAGCAACTTGGAAACATTAGCAGAGCTTATAGAAATTTTAGAAGCTAAAGGCTTTACTACAATAGAACTGGCAAAAGAAATGGAAGTTTTGCTTGCTAATGAGGATTCGTATGGAGACTATAAGAAAAGACAATCTATCCTTATGGAATTTTGCATGTCAACCAAACATAAGGTATCGGGAGAGACAATTTCCATATCTGCAAAGACTTTAAGCAATATTTTAAGAGGTATGGGACAGTTTATAAAAGATTATATCCGAAACACGGAATGGATTAGTGACGGTAAAGATGCTTTTTGGTTTAACGGATATTATGATAATTTGGGACAAAGAGTGGAAGGTGTCCACCCTTCAGGTGTTCGTATGATGCTTCCCAGTCAGGTATTTACAATCATGTCGGGAACGGCTACAGATGAACAGGTTAAGTTAATCACGAAAGCAGCGGATCAATATTTGTATACCAGGGAAATAGGTGGATACCGACTGAACACAGATTTTAAAGAAGTGAATTTAAACCTGGGAAGAATGTTTGGTTTTGCCTATGGCCATAAGGAAAATGGTGCAGTCTTTTGCCATATGGCAGTGATGTATGCTTATGCGCTTTACTCACGGGGTTTTGTAAAGGAAGGTTTTAAGGTAATAGACACTCTGTATTCCCACAGCATGGATTTTGAGAAGAGCAAAATTTATCCCGGCATCCCGGAGTATTTTGATGAAAAAGGCAGAGGTATGTATCATTATTTGACCGGTGCAGCCAGCTGGCTTATGTTTACTCTGATCCAACAAGTTTTTGGAATTGTAGGCAAAATGGGAGATTTAACTTTTGAGCCCAAACTTCTTAAGTGTCAATTTAATGAAGACAATAGAGCAGGTATTGCCTTTGATTTTGCAAAACGTCATTTTTATGTGGAATATGTTAACGAAGAAGGTTTGGATTATGGAGAATACCAAGTAAAGAAGATAGCAGGAAACTTGGGTGAACATTTCACAGAAAATAGTTCTGTGATCAAAAGAGAGGTTATTGAAAATCTGCAAAGTGATCAGGTGTATAAAATAACAGTGACTTTAGGGCGCAAGGGGGAAAATGAATGGATATAGAAATCAGTGAATTTAAAGGGGAAGGCTATAAGCCAATGGTAGATTATATGGAATGGCGAGTAGCCTTGTTAAGGTACTGCGAAGAATTGGAAATTGATCGCATTGAAACGATGCAAAAACATACCGAGACTGATGAAGTCTTTGTGCTGCTGGAAGGAGACTGTACCCTTTTTACCGCGGGTGCTGGAGAAGAAATTGGGGAGATTAAAGCCTGGCCTATGGAGCCTTTAAAAATTTATAATGTAAAAAAGGGGGTATGGCATACGCATACCCTTTCTCCCAATACCAGTGTATTGATTGTAGAAAATAGGATGACTAATGATGAGAATTCTCCGATAATAAAATTAAGTAACAAAGATAAGAAAATACTGACAAAGGGTCGAAATTTGTAGTATAATTAAGGATAGAAACCATATATTTGACAACGAATACGTAAGTATTTAAGAATAGTGGTGATATCCTTGGAGCAAATAATCAATTATATTAAATGTTTAAAAATTCGAACTAAGGTAATCGTTATTTATATTACTTTGTTATTGCTTTCTTTTGTTATAGGGATTTCTACTATTTATGCCATATTTGAAGAAAATACGGAGCGAGAAGTTGGAGAAGCTGGTTTACAGACCATCAATGCTATAAAGGGAAATTTAGATGTGATTTTTGATAATATTACCCAGTCCTCCAATATGATTTATTTTGATAATGATGTTCAGCAGGCGCTTTCATCTCTTAACAATAAAAGTATTACTCCTTCCACATTATCAACGATACAAAACAGCTTGATGAACATGATTTTATCTGGGCAATATATTTCAAGTGTTATACTGATTGATTCCTACGATAATTATTATAAATCTTACAAAATAGGACCTATTTCTATATATAACAAAGACTATCGCAGCACGAACTGGTATAATCAGATGTCAAAATCCAAGGGAGATGGCTTTTTTATTCATAAAAGCGAAAACATTATCCAGTATCCCAGCAGACCATATCTTAATTACATTACTTATGTAAGAGAAATACCGGATAAGAATAATTACAAACATCTGGCGACTTTATTGCTGGTGATTGATGAATCTGTTTTTCAAAGGTATTTTCATGAAGTGACTAAAAATGATCAGTCTACTTTCTGTATTGTAGACTCCAGGGGGAATTATGTCATTCCTCCTTTGGATAACCAGGAAGAGATTGAAGACCTTCTAAAAGGAAGGATCACCACGACACCCAGCTACCAGTCAGTAAAATTTCTGGGAACAGATGCTATGTTGGTGCAGAGAGATTTGGGTATTCAGGATTGGAATTTAGTAGGTATTTTAAATATGAATAGCAAGAAAGAGTTGAGTAACGCTTACAAATCTGTTCTGGCCGCATTTGTAGGTCTTAATGTAGTTATTATCATGGCTTGTTTTATTGTACTGACAAAACTGATTTTCTCACCTCTTACAAAGATCCAGAACCATATGCAAATGGTTGAGAAAGGTGAATTTGTTCCCATGGCTATTGAAGAGGGGTACCAAAATGAAATCATATCATTAAAGCAGGTATTTAATCATATGATTTATTCTTTGCGGGAATTGATTGATCGAATTAAGAAGGAAGAGAAAATTATTATGAAAAATGAGTTGGATATTATCTATGCTCAACTCAACCCTCATTTTCTTTATAATACCTTAGATGCAGCATCAGCTCTCGCTTTAGTAAACGATAATAAAAATTGCTTTAAGCTGATTCAGGCTTTGGGAAATTTCTATCGTAACACCTTAAGCAGTGGAAAGGATATAGTAACTGTAGCGGATGAAATAACTTGCATTAAAAACTATATCACCATATTAAATATTCGTTATGATAATCGCATTAAAATCCATTATGATATTGAAGAAAGAATTTTGCCTCTTCCCATGTTAAAATTAATCCTTCAGCCGGTAGTAGAAAATGCAGTTTATCATGGCATAAAAGAAAGGGAAGGGGAAGGTAATATTTATCTTAAGGGCTATCTGGATGAAGATGAAATAATCTTTATTATTTCTGATGATGGAATGGGCATGAGTGAAGAAAGAATCAAAGAAGTATTGGAGGGGAAAACCAGAACGAAAAAATCCGGATTTGGGCTTTACAGTCTGATACAAAGAATTTCATTATACTATAATATAGAATCTCCAGTCACCGTTACCAGTGAAATCGGTTCCGGTACAGAAATAACAATAAGACTTAAAGTAATAGAAGGAGACGAGTATTGTGGCAATTAAGGTTCTTATATTGGATGATGAAAAATTAGAAAGGGTTCTGATCAGAAAAGGATATGACTGGGAAAAAAACGGCTTTGAGATCATCTGTGAAGCAAGTTCGGGACAAGAAGCTCTGGAGAGTATGAGGATACGTACCCCCGATATCGTATTAACAGATATTAATATGCCCAATATGAATGGGCTTCAATTCGTCGCCAAAGCTCTGGAAGAATTCAAAGACAAAAATATTAAGTTTGTTATTATTACAGGATATCGTGATTTTGAATATGCCAGACAAGCAGTTAAGCTTGGAGTAGAAGATTTTTTGCTTAAGCCTATAGACATTGAAAATTTAGAGAATACAGTTACCAAATTAAAAGAAGAAATCCTGAAATCCGAGGAAGAAAAGCGGGAAGTCAGTCAGTTAAAAGAATCTTTAGACAGGAATATGAATATAGTGAAAGAAAGTTTTTTGCAACGGCTGGTAGAGAATAGGGTATCAGAACAGGAAGCAGTCAATAAGCTGAATATGTACGGCTATCAGAGCCTGATGGATCAAAGTGTATGCTGTAATATACATTTGGAATACCGTCAGGAAACGAATGAAGAAAAGAAATTAAAACTCAGTAATGACGTGATTTCCTTGATTGAAGAAATTGAATTGAAGCCAGTTGTTTCTTTTATTCATTATTTAGGAAATGTAATAGTGTATTTTTCTAATGTAGATTATGATTCGCTTCTAAGAGATATGGAGTTGTTAAAAAGTGAAATTAATTCTTTGTTGCTGATGCCGGTGAATATAGGGATCAGTGGTGTACATACCGGATTTGAAGGCATTCATAGAGCTTTTATAGAATCGGAAAAGGCACTGAATGCAAGGATCATTATGGGTCAAAACCGCTGTATCCGTTATGAAGATTACTTAAAATACAAGAAGACTGTTAATTTGTCTGATGTGGATTGGGAAGATTTTATCTTTTCTGTTCAAAATTGTCTTGAATCAAAAGTAGAAGAATATGTAGAACTTTATATGCAACACATTCGTGAATCTGGAAATATGGATTTACAGTGGCTAAAATTTATGACAGTATATATTTTAACAAAAGGGGAACTGACGCTCCACAAGCATGGGAAAACTCTTACAAATTTGGAGAGTTTAAAGAATTTTTCTGAGTTGATTGACAGTATTGATTCCATTGAACATATGAAAGAGATTATTATTAATTCTTTGCAGGCAATTATGGATTTTCACAGAAAAACTCGTCCGAAAAAAGGAAAACAAGTCATTGAACAGGCACTTGAAGTGATTAATCAGTATTTGTATGATCCTGAATTGAGTTTGTCTTTTGTAGCTTCTAAAATATATACCAGTGATTCTTATTTAAGCCGTGTTTTTAAACAGGAAATGAAGGAATCTCTGATTAGTTATATTACCAAAAAAAGAATGGAAGAAAGTATTCGTCTTCTTAATACAACGGATTTAAAAGTCTATGAAATAGCAGAAAGAGTGGGGATAAAAGACCCTCATTACTTTAGTATTTGTTTTAAAAAATATGTGGGTGTAACCATAAAAGAATATAGAAACCCAAAAGAATCTTAAAAAGCATTTATAGATAGCTATAAATGCTTTTTCTATTATGTAGGAAATTCCTTTGAATTTCTTATGACAAAAAACTTCCAGTCAAGGTGGAAACTTGAGCGCATTGAATTTGGCCGGTTTTGCCGACCGTGCTTTGCGCGGGAGTATTGCTTGAGAAACTCATTCTTGGTTAAAATGTAATACTCTTTAAATATGTAAAAAAAATTACCTTTTACCTCAAAATATTAAATTGAGCCCAAAGCTTTCCTATTTTATACTTGAATTAACAACGGAAGCATGCTTCGTTTGAAAAAGTTTTTAATTATTATTTAATTTTAATATTTTTTAGAAGGGGAGAGGGAAATGAAATTAAAAAGAATGATGTCATTTTTATTAACAGCAGTTATGGTATTTAGTTTGTTTGGCTGCGGAAGTAAGCCAGAAACAGCAACACCATCGTCATCAGAGTCAAATACTGAAGCTAGTTCAGGAACAACGAATGAGCAACCTGCTCAAGAGCAAATCACTTTGAATGTATGGCATCAATGGTCTAATGATGTTAATGAACTGAAAAAAGTTTATGAAGAAGCAGTAGCAGAATATGAAGCAGCTCATCCAAATATAAAAATTAATACAGAGACTTTAGATACAGAAGCTTATAAGACCAAGATTTCTGCAGAGTTTGCAGGAACAGCCAGTGGAATTGATGTATTCTACTACTGGGGTGCAGGTGCAATCAAGAAAATTGTTGATGCAGGTAAATTATTACCAATAGATGACTATTTAACAGATGATATAAAAAATAAAGTTCTTCCAGGATCTACAGCATCTTTCGAGTTTGATGGAAAAACTTATTCTCTTCCTACATTCTCATGGTACATGGCTTTATTCTGCAATAAAGAATTATTTGATCAGGCAGGAGCTAAAATCCCAACAACTTATGATGAATTATTAGATGCATGTAAGAAATTATCTCAATTAGAAGGAATTACTCCAATTGCTGCCGGTGCAAAAGATGGATGGTGTGCAGCATTTGTTTACCAGGCAATGGCATTAAGAGAAGTTGGCGGAGAAAATATCAATGCTATGCTCAGTGGAAAAGTGCCTTTCTCAGCTGAAGGTTACAAAGAAGCAGCAGATAGAGTAGTAGAACTCTATAATGCAGGCGCATTCGGCAAGAATCCATTGGAAGTTGGAAATGACGATGCAAATACTGCATTTATTACCGGTAAAGCTGCTATGAGACTTAACGGTAGTTGGTTTGCTAACCAGGTTTATACTGATGCTACTGCAACTGTGGATCCTTCCAAAGTTGTAGCTGTTAAGATTCCTATGATTCCAGGAAAAGGCAAAGAAACCGATTATTGCGGTGGATTCGTAGAATCTTTCTGGGTAAACAAAGAAACCAAATATCCTAAAGAAGCAATAGACTTTGCAATATTCATTAATGAAAAAGTTGGTAAAGGCGCATATGAAATTGGTGCAGGTTTCTCAGGCTGGAATGGTGAGTTTGATGAAAGTAAATTAAATCCATTATTTGTACAAATTAAAGATTTATTGAATGAAGGAACCACAGGAGTGCTTGCTTGGGATACTTCTTTAGAAAGCGAACCAGCAACCATACATAATGAACAAGCTCAGACATTATTTGCACCAGGTGCAGACACAAATGCATTTGTCGAAGAACATATTGCTGTGCTTAATAAGTAAAAAGTAAAGAAATGAATTAAGCGAAGGTAATTGTTGGGGATTATCGCTTTTTGACAGTGATAATCCCCACTTTAAAATCAGGTTGAAATGACATATCAAAGGGGGTTACAGCATGGACAGAATACTTGGTAAAAAATCCTATATAGCTGTATTTGTTTTGCCGACTTTGCTGATCTTTTTAGGCTTTGTAGTTGTACCATTAATTACAACGGGTATTTACAGTCTGTTCGAATATAATGGTGTCGGAAAGATGAATTTTTTGGGACTTAGTAATTATATTAAATTATTCACGGAAGACCGATATTTTCCCAATGCTTTAAAAAATTCTTTTATTCTTGCAGGAGCATCTATTTTTATCCAGCTTCCTATATCCTTTATTCTTGCATTGATCCTTTCCAGAGGAGTAAAAGGAGAAAAATACTTTCGTACAATTTACTTTATACCTGTAGTTATTTCCAGTATGGTAATTGGGCAGTTATGGATGAGAATTTTTAGAAGTGATTACGGACTGTTAAATATTTTTATCCGAGCTTTAGGGCCAAAAGATTTTGAATTTTCATGGCTATCCGAGCCCAAAACAGCTTTCTTATCAACAGTAGTGCCTGCAGTTTGGCAATACATAGGTTATCACATGCTGATCTACTATGCCGGAATCAAATCCATTTCTCCAGATTATTATGAAGCAGCACAAATTGACGGAGCTTCTAAATTAATGACGACTTTTAAAATTACGATTCCATTATTAGCACCAGTTATTAAAACCAGTTTAATATTCTCTTTGACAGGTTCGTTAAGATCTTTTGACTTAATATATGTCATGACCGGAGGAGGACCCAATCATGCCAGCGAGGTTCCTGCTACCTTAATGTATAATAATCTGTTTAGAAAAAGTTTGTATGGTTACGGTAGTGCCCAAGCTTTCTTTATCGTTCTGGAATGTTTAATATTCAGTCTTATTATTGGCAGATTGTTTAAACGGGCAGAAGAAAATGTGTCGGTAGTGTAGGAGGGGCGGCTATGAAAAAATTAAATAAGAAAATTCTTTTTGCAATCTTACTTATTATCGCATTCTGTCAGTTATTCCCGTTATACTGGCTTATCACTTTTTCCTTAAAAAGCAATGCCGAAATATTTGGCGAAAATGTATTGGGACTTCCTAGATACTGGCTTTGGGAAAACTACGCAACTGCCCTCAATGATGGAGGAATTCTGCGTTACTTTATAAATTCCATAATTTATACTGGTTTAACAGTTATTATTGTAGGAGTTCTTACTTCTATGTCAGCTTATGCGATTGCCAGAATGAAATGGAAATCAAAAGATCTTGTTTTTTCTATATTTACCTTAGGGATCATGATTCCTACGCAAGCAGCTTTGCTTCCATTATTCCAGGTAATCGACAAGCTTGGGTTAAAGGGTGGTTATCTCGGGTTGTTAATACCCTATGTTGCTTTTGGTATTCCTATGAGCGTTATGATCCTTACAGGATTTTATAAGGGTATTCCCAGAGAGATGGAAGAAGCTGCTTATATTGACGGTTGTGGAGTTTTTAAGTGTTTTGTTACTATTATGCTTCCAATGATTAGGCCAGCCTTGGCTACAGCTTCAATCTTTACCTTCTTGGGGGCATGGAATGAGTTGATGTTTGCCAATACCCTGATTGATAGCGATCTTTATCGTACTTTGCCTGTTGGAATCATGTCTTTTGCTGGACAGTATACGACCAATTGGGGATTAATTGGTGCAGGAATGGTTATTGCAACTCTACCAACAATTCTCATATACTTTATGTTGAGTAATCAGGTACAACAAAGCTTAATAGCAGGTGCTGTAAAGGGTTAAAATTGAAAAGCGGCGAAAGATAACAAGTCGTTATTGCAAAAGTTTTCAGATTAAAAATTACATAAAAATTATTTTGTATTAAAACGGGAAATTGCCAATCCGATTTTTGATGCTTATTGCTGTCAAACCTGTATGGATAATGTATTTCGGGGTGGATTTCCGATTCAATTAGAACAAGATAAGATGTTTTACATATATTCCAGAAAATATGGGGATTTAGAGCGGGAATATAACTATTTCTGCATGGAAGCGGATATTATTCTCAAGGAAACGGAAATTACAGAGATATTAATCAAAATAGACGCTGTGATGTTTTCTTTACTCCTTATGTAAAAGATTTAAATATAAGAATGTTCTACAATTAGATTCAATTAGATGGCTATAATCCTCTTATTATCAACATGAAAATTTATCAAGTGTCCAAGAAAAAGAATGCAGCCATTGCCCTTGCCCAACCTATTTCTATTATGAGATGGACCAGTATGAGATTAAAGAAGACCGGATCAGCCCTCTTAACTTCACGCTTAAAAATACTAAAATTGCCCCTTAGTAATGAAGATAAAAAAAGTATATATACCTATATCAAACAAACTCGTCTGTATGATGAGAAGCTATCCATATATAAACTTAATGCGCCCCTTATGGATACTTCTTTTGAAATAGGAAGGGCAAGGGCTTTTATTCCAGAAAGGCTGGAAGATCAGATCATTATAAGATCATTGCTTCAGGGGTAGGTTGCCCTGGATATTCGTAATGGTTTAGTAAATCAAATTGATGTGATGGTTGATACTTCTTGTTTATAAATGTGTTAAAAAGTATGTATAAAAAGCATTCGATTTTTTTGTCTTGTGGATGATCGGGTGCTTTTTTATAATATATACGGCAAATTATAAATGCATAAAAAAACAAAAAAAATTATAAAAATGCAATTGATTAAATATTATAAAAATGGTAGAATGCAATTGGAAAAATTAATTAATTATGTTAGGGGGAAGTAAAGTGAACGGTATAGTAATGATGTTGATTGCAATTGCAGTTTTAGGAGGCGCTTATCTCATTTATGGCAGATGGCTTGCCAAGACATGGGGCATTGATCCTAAAGCGAAGACGCCAGCTTATGAAATGCAGGACGGAGTAGACTATGTACCCGCATCACCTGGAGTAATTTTTGGTCATCAGTTTGCATCCATTGCAGGGGCAGGTCCAATTAATGGCCCGATTATTGCAGCCATGTTTGGCTGGGTTCCCGTATTATTATGGATTTTGATCGGAGGCGTTTTCTTTGGCGCTGTTCAGGATTTTGCATCTATGTATGCGTCTGTAAAAAATAAAGGCCGCAGTATAGGTTATATTATTGAGCTTTATATTGGCAAAGCAGGTAAAAGACTCTTTTTACTGTTTGTATGGCTTTTTTCTATTTTAGTAATTGCAGCATTTGCAGATATAGTGGCTGGAACTTTTAATGGCTTTAATGCAGATGGAACCTTCAATTCAGCCAATGGTTCCACAGCGGCCACTTCTTTGCTGTTTATAGCAGCCGCAGTTATTTTTGGTATATTTACATATTATAAAAAACCATCATCTCTAGTTGCTTTTGCTGCAGGACTTGTTCTGGTAGTAATCTGTATTGGGTTAGGATTGGCTTTCCCAATCCATGTTCCTAAAACAGCATGGCTTTATTTTGTGTTTGCATATGTATTTGTTGCATCTATTACCCCTGTATGGGCGCTGTTACAACCAAGGGATTATCTGAATTCGTTTTTATTGGTTACTATGATGTTTTTTGCAGTTATAGGTATATTTGTGGCAAATCCTTCTATTGAACTGCCTGCTTTCACAGGATTTAATGTAAATGGGCAGATGTTATTCCCTGTATTATTTGTAACAATTGCTTGCGGTGCTGTTTCAGGCTTCCATGCTTTAGTTGCTTCAGGAACCAGTTCTAAGCAGATCAGAAATGAAAAAGATATGCTTCCCATTTCCTTTGGAGCAATGCTTTTGGAATGTCTTTTAGCAGTTATTTCCCTGGTTACTGTAGGTGCATTGGCAGTAGGAGGCAAAATGCCAGAAGGGACTCCTCCAGTGATTTTTGCCCAAGGAATTTCAAACTTTATTGGGATACTGGGTATTTCACAAAACGCAGCATTTACGATTATTACTCTTTCAGTGTCTGCTTTTGCTTTAACATCTCTGGATTCAGTGGCGAGAGTAGGCCGCCTTTCTTTCCAGGAATTATTTATAGATGATGAAGTTGATGAAAAAAATATATCATCATTGCGTAAACTCTGCACCAACAAATATTTTGCTACGATTATTACTTTGATTTTAGGATATTTACTTGCAGTAGGTGGATATCAGAATATCTGGCCTTTATTTGGTTCTGCCAACCAGTTACTTTCTGCCCTTGCACTGATTGCTTTGGCAGTATTCTTAAAAAAGACAAACCGCAAAGGTTTTATGCTGTGGGCACCAATGGTTATTATGCTTACAGTAACATTTACAGCCCTTGCCCAGAGTATAATCAAGATTTTAAATAAACTCTTGATTACACACGATTTTGTAATATATAGTGACGGCTTACAGCTTATATTTGCAGTGCTTCTTATGGCCCTTGGATTTTTAGTTGCAATTTCTGGATTCAGAAAGATTGTTGAAAAGGAATCCATAAATACAGTAGAAGCTGCTGCACTTAATGAATAATAGGATATTTGACGATAATTGGGGTGGGATTGATTCTAATCTCACTCCATTATTGCTTTTGAGACTGTTTTAATATAATCCAATCAGGATAAAAAAACTTGAAATTGAATAAAAGTTGTATTATTCTTTGCATCAATACAGAAGGAGGTATTAATTTTAAAAACTATATAAAAGTTGTACGAATGCGTAAAGGGTAAAGAAAGAGTGGTGGATATGATCTATTTATTTCGATTCTTGGTATTGTTTGGAGTTTTTAATCTTGTAAATCTTTATCTCTTGAATTCAGGTGCAGGTATGGTGCCAGTGTGGCTTGGTATTACTATAGGATCTTTAATGCTGTCTGTCCGCCCATGGTATCATTTTTTCTTTTCTCGTCCATGGTTTAAAGGACTAGCGATATTTGGTCTTGTTGCTTTTGTTATTATTGAATGCTTTATTATGATCAGTGGCTTCAAGACAAATATTGATGCTAAATGTGATTATATTATTGTGCTTGGGGCAAGAGTGCGTGGAAGAGTACTTTCTTTAACTTTAAAAAATCGATTGGACAAGGCATACGAATATCTCGTAAAACATCCGGAAACGGTGGCTATATTATCCGGTGGACAAGGCCATGGAGAGGATCTTTCTGAAGGAGAAGCCATGAGAAATTATTTGCTGGAGAAAGGAATAGAAAAAGAACGGCTTATTGTAGAAAATCAGTCCACCAATACAGAAGAAAACATAGGTTATTCATTTCAAATCATTGACCAGAATAAAAAAGATGCCAAGGTGATTGTAATAACCAGCCGCTTTCATATTCTAAGAAGCAAAATGATTGCTCGAGGTATTGGAAAAAGAGTAGAAGGTATTGGAGTGAATACAATACCTTACTTGGTTCCAACTTATTATTTAAGAGAATTTTTTGCAGTGATCAAAGAATGTGGTAAAATATTGGCAAAGATTATTTTTAGTTCATAGGAGGAGATTGCATGATTGAAAAAATCAACACAACAAAAGCGCCTGCGGCGATTGGACCTTATAGTCAGGCGGTGGTGGTGAATGGAATACTTTATACATCAGGACAGATACCTCTTGATCCTGTAACTGGTGCTGTGGTTGAAGGAGGAATAAAAGAGCAGACCCTCCAAGTCATGAAGAATATACAAGCGATTTTGGAAGAAGCCGGTACAACTTTTGAAAATGTGTTTAAAACCACTTGTTTTTTGTCGGATATGGCCAATTTCGCTGAATTTAATGAAGTGTATGCCCAATATTTTATTTCAAAACCAGTCCGCTCTTGTGTAGCAGTAAAGGAACTTCCGAAGGGGGTTATGGTTGAGGTTGAAGTAATTGCTTTAATTAAGTGATTAAGCATGTGAAATGTGTTTATCTTTAGTTGTAGAGAAACTTTAATATATTATTCTGGATCGGTTATATTTAACTGGACAGAATTTTTAAGGGCATGTAAGATAAATATATTAAAAAAGGATGGTGCCCTTATGTCACGAAATAATAAATCCAAAACACGCCGTACATTTACACCCGAATTTAAGCAACAAATAGTTGATCTCTATCTTAGCGGTAAGAGAAAGTGCGATATTATACGTGAGTATGGTATTGCCTTCTCCCTTCTGGATAAATGGATTGCTCAAGCTACAAACACTGGGTCCTTCAAAGAAAAAGATAATCGCTCTTCTGAAGATGCGGAATTGCTTCGACTCAGGAAAGAAAACCAACAACTTAAGATGGAGAACGACATTTTAGAACAAGCAGCCCTAATCTTAGGACGAAAGTAAATGTGATTAAAGCGAATACTCACAAATAACCATTTAGGAATGTAATCGTAAGTGATTTAACATATGTCAGAGTCGGCATGAGCTGGAACTGTATATGTGTTCTTATTGATCTCTTTAATAGGGAAATCATCGGTTATAGTGCCGGACCTAATAAAACAGCATTACTAATAAAACAAGCCTTTCAGACTGTTAATGGTAATCTGAAAGATATACAGATTTTTCACAGAGATCCTTAAAAAGAATTCGAAAAATAGATAATTGAAGAAAAACTCAAAGCATTTGATATAAGTCAATCACTGATCCATAAAGGATTTCCATATAATAATGCTGTTGCTGAAACGACTTTTAAAATCATAAAAACTGAGTTTGATTGTAATCAAACATTTTCAAATCTACATGAGTTAAAATATAAACTAGCTGATTATGTTAATTGGTATAACAATCATCGAATTCATTCATCTCTGGGATATTTAACTCCACGGGAATACCGGATGATTACCCTTAAAAAAGTTGTCTGGAAAATTGTTGACAATTCCACTATTAGGTCGCTTTAATTTTAATTAATAATTCGATATTGTTTAACTTATACGGAAGATTAATATGTAAGGGGGAGAGAATATGGCTAAAAAGATTTTTGTTGGTAACTATAAGGGTGGAGTAGGAAAAACAACTAGCGTTTATCAAATAGGTGGTTGGATGGCACAAGAGGGGAAACGAGTGTTACTTGTTGACTTAGATCCTCAAGCCTCTTTAAGTAGAATTTGCACAAGAAATGATGTTAAAGGACTTGAGAAGTTAAACTATAATGAAACACTAAATTATGCGATAGAATTATATAGTGCATATGTAGAGACTAAACTTGATCGATTGAAATTATTAAAAAAAGATTTTGAAAATATGAGGGAATATGTAAAGGATATAATAAAAGAGGTTAAAGTCTTTAAAATAAAAGAGTCAGCTAAATTTGATTATATCCCTTCTACTATTAATTTTAAAAATTCAAGGCTTAACGATTTAGCACGAAAAATGACAGCAAATTTATATAATATATTTTCAATAAGATTTATATTAAATGATTTAGATTGTGATGAAAACTATGATTATATTATATTTGATTGTCCACCAACAAGTAATATGATAACACATAGTGTTTTTCTTTTATCTGACTACTATATTATACCTACAATATGTGATGATATAAGTGCTGATGGTGTGCCTGATTATATTATAGAAATTGAAAGTATTTATGCAAAATATAGTTTTAATGATGAGGTAGGAGGATTACTATTAGATATTATAGTTGGAAATAAACCTAAATTAGTAGGTGTGTTTGAGACAATTTATAAAAACCGACCAGGAACAAAAAATTGGAGTAAAATTGAGCAAATCGATAAGGCTATTTCTCAAACAGGAGTACCAGCACTAATAAGTAAAGAAAGAAATGCGAAATATAGATATAGCTCTGGCGATCCTGAGTCCATTAATACAACTTACATATTTAAAGAAAAGATTAGACATCTTGATAATAGATCAAATGATTGTGGTATACCTGCTAAGACAGAGTCAGGTTCGCTACATGATGAATATAGAAATATTTCAAAAGCAATAATGGATATTTTAGAAGATGACGAGGTGAACTATGACAAAAAATAATAATCTTGATTGTCTAATTGATTATCTTGTAGAAAAATATTCTGAGATTTATAAAGATAAGTATTTAGTAGAAAAGTATAAACTTACCATTCAACCCGAAGAAATTATTGAACAGATAGATTTATTTAAAAATATTAAGAATCAAAAAAGTAAAAATAAAAGAAATAAATCAAACGAAAATAAAAAAAAGAAAGAGATTCGAGATTTTATTAAAACTATTGATTCTGAAGAAAAACTCTATGAATATTACAGATTGCATTTATTAAAGTATTATGATAAATCTCGAGATAAGCAAGAATCTACAGCAGTACTTAATGAATATTCAAAAGAAGAACTTAAATATTTATATAGTATTATTTTTAAAGTTCCTTTAAAAAAAAGTACGAAAAAAGCAGATATACTGTGGGCAATAAAAAGTTATTTTGATAATAAAGCGAGAGTTGATTCTATGAGACTATAACAAAGTTACTGGTGTTAATATATAATAGAATTGGACACGAAAGTTTACCCTATATAATAAGCAAAAGAAAGGTGGGTTAACAATGTCTCGTATTGTCCCCCTTATTTTGGACAAAAACTCACTAATGCTTAATATATCTTAGAATTTCATATTAATTTTTCTTCACCCTAATTTGATTCTACA
>NZ_JAFBEP010000022.1 GCF_016908775.1 Defluviitalea raffinosedens
GGTGAAAGCATGGTAACATGTTGAGCTGATAAGTACTAATAGGTCGAGGGCTTGACCTAAGAAAGCTTTAGCAGACAGTGTTTAGTTTTGAAGGTGTAGTATGTGGCCCAGTGGCTCAGTTGGTTAGAGCGCCGGCCTGTCACGCCGGAGGTCGAGGGTTCGAGCCCCTTCTGGGTCGCCATTATATATAATCGCGGGCGCATAGCTCAGCTGGGAGAGCACCTGCCTTACAAGCAGGGGGTCATAGGTTCGAGCCCTATTGCGCCCATCATTTTAGAATGAAAAATGAATATTAGTGCATAATAAGAATATGCCGACGTGGCTCAATTGGCAGAGCAGCTGACTTGTAATCAGCAGGTTATCGGTTCGAGTCCGATCGTCGGCTTTATGTGGAGGGATTCCCGAGTGGCCAAAGGGGGCAGACTGTAAATCTGTTGTCGCAGACTTCGAAGGTTCGAATCCTTCTCCCTCCACCATTTATTTATATCGCGGAGTGGAGCAGCCTGGTAGCTCGTCGGGCTCATAACCCGAAGGTCAGAGGTTCAAATCCTCTCTCCGCAACCATGCCCAGATAGCTCAGTCGGTAGAGCAGAGGACTGAAAATCCTCGTGTCACTGGTTCGATTCCGGTTCTGGGCACCATCTTTACATAATGAGCTTGGGCTACTAGCTCAGTCGGTAGAGCACTGGACTTTTAATCCAGGTGTCCCGGGTTCGAGTCCCGGGTAGCTCATCAAAAATCGTAAGAAATAGTTCTTACGATTTTTTTTATTGCATAAAAATGCTGTACTTTCACATTTATTGTACTTTATCGGTTTTGCCGCCTAAGCTTGGCGTGAGAATTTCGCAAGAGAAACTCTTTTTTGTACTTATTGTTAGAAAACTCAAGACTGTTATAATTGATGCTTACAGGGCTTGGCTAATATGTATTTTTAAGATATAATGAAATCAATAATTTATTTTTATATAGGATTGATTTTATGGCAGAAGCACCTTTATATGAAAGATTAATGCATTATAATAAAGAAGATATATATCCTTTTCACATGCCTGGACATAAATTAGGGAAGGTATTTTCTCCTTCTAATTTACTTAATTTAGATGTTACAGAAGTCAGAGGTATGGATAATCTATACGAGCCGGAAGAAGTAATAGCCAAAGCACAAGAATTAGCAGCAAAGACCTTCGGCGCAGAAGAAACGATATTTTTAGTGAATGGATCCACAGCTGGGGTTATAGCTTCTATCCTTGGGGTATGCGATCCTAAAGACCAACTCATTCTTGCGCGCAATAGTCATCATTCTGCCCATCACGGAATGATTTTAGGAGATATTACACCAAGTTATATTAATCCCAAAATGGTGAAGAAATACGGTTTATTAGGTGGGATTTCTTCAGAGGATGTAGAAGAAGCTATAAAAAAATGTCCAGAAGCAAAAGCTGTATTTATTACAAGTCCTACTTATGAAGGGTTCACTTCAAATATTAAAGAAATTGCTCGGATTGTCCATAAATATGATAAAGTTTTGATTGTTGATGAAGCTCACGGAGCTCACTTTAATTTTCATTCTTCTTTTCCTAAAACAGCTCTTAGTCAAGGAGCTGATATAGTCATTCAAAGTCTTCATAAGACTTTACCAGCTCTTACCCAAAGTGCCCTCATGCACTTTCAAGGCAATAGAGTAAATAGACATAGAGTAAAGCAAATACTTAGAATGATTCAAACCAGCAGTCCTTCTTATATATTTATGGGGTTGATGGATTTCCTTAGAAAAACATTGGACGAGGAAAAAAATCTTTGGTTTGAACCTTATTTTTCAAGACTTAAGGATTTAAGAAATGAGTTAAAGAAATTGGATCATATCATTCTTCTTGGAGAAGAATTAAACCATCAGTATGCTATTGAAGAAATTGATATTTCAAGATTGGTTTTTTATACTGGATATACCAATCAATCAGGGATGGATATTGACAAGCTTCTTAGGGACAAATACAAGATTCAAATGGAGTTAAGCAGTGAAATTCATTTTATTGGCATTACGACTGTAGGGGATACGCAAGAAGGGTATAAGCGTCTTTTAAATTCCTTAAGAGAAATAGACAAGAAATTAATCTTAAATCAAAAAAATGCCGATATAAACAATATATCGTATCCTCCATCAGAAATCATGATCTCTCCAAGAGAAGCTTTCTATGCACCAAAAGAAGTGATTCCCTTAGAAGATGGGGAAGGAAAAGTTTGTGCGAATTTCGTTGTATTTTATCCCCCTGGTATACCCTTATTATCTCCAGGAGAAAAAATAACAAAATTCCATATTGAACAGATCAAAAGACGAAAAAAAGAAAAGACAATAGAGGTTATTAGACGGGGTGAATTATGAGAGGATTATTTATTTCTATGGAGGGTTCAGACGGTTCAGGAAAGACAACACAGATCGAAAGATTAAAAGACTATTTTTTAAATAAAGGTTATGAAGTTATTATAACCAGAGAACCTGGGGGAACTTTAATCAGTGAGCAAATTAGAAATATTGTTTTAGATGTAAAAAATGAAGTTTTATCAGATATGACAGAAACCCTCCTTTATGCAGCATCTAGAGCACAGCATGTGGAAGAAAAGATCAAGCCGGCCCTAGAAAGCGGAAAGATTGTCATCAGTGATAGATTTGTAGATTCGAGTATTGTCTATCAAGGCTATGCAAGAGGGATTGGCATGGATATTGTGGAAGCTATTAATTCTTATGCCGTACAAGGATTTATGCCCGATATTACATTCTTTTTTGATATAGAACCAGAGTTAGCAATGAAAAGAAAAAACAGTCAAAAATCCTTGGATCGATTGGAACAGGAGCATATTTCATTTCATAATAAAGTATATGAGGGGTATAAAATCCTTCTAAAAAAATATCCAGAGCGTATAAAATCCATCAACGCAAGACAGAGTATAGACAATATCTACGAGCAAATTATAAAAGAAGTAAGCAGTTTATTAAAGGAGGATGCTTATGAAACTCATATTTGCGATCATTCATGATGAAGACGCCCACGGAGTAATGGATGAATTAAATAAAAAAGGTTTTGGAGTTACAAAGCTTGCCAGTACCGGTGGATTTTTAAAATCAGGAAATACAACGATCTTTATTGGAGTAGAAGAAGAAAAGGTTGATGAAGCTCTTAGTATTATAGAAAAGAAATGTAAAAGCAGAAAACAGGTAACAACAGCAAATTTACCACCAACCAATATAACGGAAGGATACATTCCTTATCCTATAGAAGTGACTGTAGGAGGAGCTACTATTTTTGTACTGGATGTAGACCGTTTTGAAAAAATCTAAGTTTTAAAGGGGAAAAAACAATGGATATGAAAGTCGGGCCAATTCAAACACCTTCTATACAAGCAACTAAAGAAGTAAAGGAAAAATCAGTAGAAAAAGATTTTGCCTTCACGCTTTTAAGCAAAATTGAGGAATCAGAGCTTCAAGAAAAGCTTGAAAAAATGTTAGAGGATATCACGGTCCAGGGTAAAAAATTAGCTGACCATATGGATATTAAAGATTTAAGAAAATATAGAACTTTGGTTTCTGACTTTATGAATGAAGTGGTATCGAGATCTCATAAGTTTTCCAGAGAGAATTTCCTGGATAAAAGAGGAAGACACCGGGTGTATGGTATTGTAAAAAAGGTTAATGACAATTTGGATGAACTGGCCCAGGAACTCATTAAAAAGGAAAAAGACCACTTGAAAATCTTAGAAAGAGTTGATGAAATCAGAGGATTGCTTTTGGATATAATAACTTAAAAATAGATCTATAAACTGCTGTAAAAAAACACAGCGGTATTTTTTTATCAAAAGATAGGAGATTTGCTATGTATACATTTGAAGAAATTATTGGTCATAGAGGAGTCATTCAAAATCTCCAGCAAGCGATTGAACACAATAAAGTATCTCACAGTTATATTTTTGACGGCATTTCTGGTGTTGGTAAAAAGATGATTGCATTTACTTTTGCCAAAACGCTTCAATGTTTGGAAAAAGGAACTGCACCCTGTAATAAATGCAGTTCGTGCAGAGCTTTTGACTCAGGAAATCATCCTGATGTTTTTTTTATCGATACAGATAAAAAGAATTTAGGAGTAGATGAAATCAGAGACCATATTCAAAAAGATATAGAAACAAAACCCTATAAATACAGGTATAAGATTTATATAGTGGACAAGGCGGACAAAATGACCGTGCAGGCTCAAAATGCCCTTTTAAAGACCATAGAAGAGCCTCCTTCCTATGGAATCATTATGCTTATTTCTACGAATTACAAACAATTTCTTCCCACTATTATATCAAGATGTTCCCTTATAAAGCTAAATCCTCTGAAGCCAGGAGAAATAAAAGATTACTTTAAAAGTACTGCTGTAGATCCTCATATGATTGATCTATACATTACTTTTTCCGGTGGAAGTATTGGCGCTATTAAAAACATGATGGAATCAGAGCATTTTTTGGAAATCAGAGAACATGTCATAAGATGGACTAATGAAATTCACTCAGGAGATTTAATGAAATTGTTTGAAATCCAAAAAGAAATGGAAAACTATAAAGAAGAAATAGATTTTGTACTGGATTTAATGTATGCTTGGTATAGAGATATTTTATTTCTAAAGCAAATGGGTAATAATCCATATATCATTAATAAAGATAAAGTTGATGTTTTGTTGAATACAGCTATGGTCTTATCTTATAATAAACTTGGCAAAAGTTTGGATGCAATAGAAAAAGCAAAAAAACAACTCAGGCAAAATGCGAATTTTCAACTTGCTTTAGAAATTATGTTACTACATATAAAGGAGAATGCACATGAACGTAATAGGAGTTCGTTTTAAGCGAGCAGGAAAAATATATTATTTTGATCCCGGTGATTTAGAAATAGAAGAGGGAAGTCATGTTATTGTAGAAACTGCAAGAGGTGTAGAATATGGAACGGTTGTTATAGCCAATCGAGATGTTCCTGAAGAACAATTGGTTCATCCCTTAAAAAGGGTGATTAGAATTGCAACGCCGGAAGATGATGAGACAGAATTTGAAAATAAAAGAAAAGAAAAAGAAGCTCTTGAAATATGTAAGCAAAAGATCAAAGAGCATAATTTAGAAATGAAGCTCATAGATGTAGAATTTACTTTTGACAATAATAAAATTATGTTCTATTTTACTGCAGAAGGAAGAATCGATTTTAGAGAACTGGTAAAGGATTTGGCGGCAATTTTTAGAACAAGAATAGAACTGCGTCAAATAGGAGTCAGGGACGAAACAAAAATGATGGGAAGCATAGGTATCTGTGGAAAGTCTCTATGTTGTGCGAGTTTCTTGTCAGAGTTCCAGCCGGTATCTATAAAAATGGCTAAAGAGCAGAATTTGTCCTTAAATCCTACAAAAATTTCTGGTGTTTGCGGAAGACTTATGTGTTGTCTGAAATATGAAGAAGAAACCTATAAAGAAATTAATGCGAAACTGCCTGATGTAGGACAAGAAGTAATGACTCCTGACGGTAAAGGAACTGTATTATCCGTTAATGTTCTTCGCCAACTGGTAAGGGTAGCAGTTGTTAAAAAAGAAGGAGATACGGAAGCTGGTGTATATTCTGTAGATGTCCTTCAGTTCACACCTTCTCCCAAGAAAAAAGATGAACAGGAAATAGAAGAGATCTATGATGAATTTACAGAATAATATTTTGCTTAGGGAAGGGGAAAGGATCGATGACCTGAATTTAAAAGGTTATCAAATCATTCAAAACCCCAAATTCTTTTGTTTTGGGATGGATGCAGTTTTACTTTCCGCCTTTACAGAAGTCAAAGAAGGAGATACAGTACTGGATTTAGGCAGTGGAAATGGCATAATACCTATGTTATTAGAAGCAAAGACTAGAGGAAAAAAATTTATCGGTCTTGAGATTCAAGAACAGAATGTGGATATGGCAAGAAGAAGCATTCTGCTTAATCATCTGGAAGACAAAGTAGAAATCCATCTTGGGGATGTTAAAAAAATAAAAGAGTATTATAAAGCCGAATCCTTTGATGTTGTTACATCCAATCCCCCTTATATGAATGCAGAAGGGGGACTAAAAAACTCCCATGAAGCAAAAACCATAGCAAGACATGAAGTGCTTTGTTCTTTAGAAGATATTATTTATGCTGCTTCTTATGTATTAAAAAATAAGGGCAGCTTTTATATGGTTCATCGTCCCCACAGATTGGTTGATATTATGGTGCTTTTAAGAAAATATCGTCTTGAGCCGAAAGCATTACAAATGGTTCATCCTTATATCGATAAAGAGCCTAATATGGTCCTTATAAAAGCGGTGAAAAATGCAAGAGCCTTGCTTAAGGGTTTAAAGCCTCTTATTATTTATAATGAAAAGGGTCAGTATAATGATGAAGTAAAGGAAATATACAATGAATAAAGGGGTAGCTCAATGCCTGGAACATTATATTTATGTGCAACACCTATTGGAAATTTAGAAGATATTACATATAGAGCGGTAAGAATTTTAAAAGAAGTGGATTTAATTGCTGCAGAAGATACAAGACATACAAAAAAACTCTTAAATCATTTAGAAATTACTACACCATTAACCAGTTACCACGAGCATAATAAGGCCGCTAAAGGACCAATATTGATTGAGAAATTAAAAGAAGGTTTAAACATCGCTCTTGTAAGTGATGCTGGAACTCCTGGAATATCCGATCCGGGAGAAGATCTTGTACGCCTTGCCCATGAAAATAATATTTTGGTTACGCCAGTACCGGGGGCCTCTGCGGTAATCTCAGGGCTTATTATATCGGGACTTTCTACCAGAAGATTTATTTTTGAAGGTTTCTTACCTACGGACAATAAAGGGCGAAATGAAAGGCTTAGAAAACTTTCTAATGAAGACAGAACCATTGTACTATATGAGGCTCCCCATAGGCTTTTAAAAACCTTAGAAGCCCTTTATGAGGCCTTAGGCAATAGAAAGATATCCATCGTAAGGGAACTTACCAAGCAGTACGAGGAAGTCAAAATAAGCACCATAGAAGAAAGCATAAAGTACTATCAGGAGGTTTCACCAAAAGGGGAATTTGTTTTAGTTATTGAAGGATTATCCAATGAAGCAATCAATGAAATAGAAATAAAGAAATGGGAAAATATTAGCATCGATGAACATGTCAGATTGTACATAGATCAAGGTAAAACTCAAAAGGAAGCCCTAAAGCAAGTGGCTAAAGACAGAGGGCTCAGTAAAAGAGAAGTTTATCAAATCATTCATCAAATCAAATAAAGAACAATAAAAAAAAGCCAGCTTCTGGCTTTTTTTTATTGTTCTTTAAGTTCCATTCCTGCTAATCTTACAAGTTCAATAATTGTTTCTTTAGAGATTTTCTTACCTTTATAGTCAATTAAATCTTCCATGCTACCAGTAAAAATGTCTGCTGGTTCATATTTCTTTAAAATGATTTTGTCGTTATCAACGAAAATCTCCAAAGCATCTTTTTCATGGATGTCTAAATTTCTTCTCAATTCGATAGGAAGCACCACTCTTCCTAATTCGTCTACTTTTCTTACAACACCTGTTGATTTCACGCTATATCCACTCCTCTAATATTTTGTTTTTCGACATTATATTACAATTAAAGAGTACCATAATTAACAATAAAAGTCAACACTATTTTTAAAATATAAAGAAATACATACAATAATAGTTATATAAGTAAGTTAAATAAGTCGATTTTTGGTGCAAAATGTTAAATTTTTGACATTTGGATTAACATATAAATGATGAGTTTCATTTTTTATTAAATATATCCAAAAATTAACTGGAAATAATCAAAACGGCTAAAATTCGACAAATATACTAGTCGTACTGTAAAAACTATATCTACAGCTTGTTCATATTTTTGCGGCTTGTACATATATATAGAGAAGAAACTATACAATTTGAATGGGGGGAGAGTATGTTAAATTATTTATGGGGATTTATGATTGTAATTGGTATTATCGTTGCTGCATTTACAGGAACTATGGGAGATGTTACTCAAACAGCAATTAATTCATCCAAGGAAGCTGTGCAGATCTGTATTACTTTATTAGGAGTACTGGGATTTTGGATGGGAATTATGAAAATAGCAGAAAAGTCAGGGCTTATTTCCAGTTTGACCAATAAGATACGACCAATTTTACGTTTTTTATTTCCAGATGTTCCTGATGGCCATGATGCTCAAAAATATATTGCTACCAATTTGATTGCCAATGTATTAGGACTGGGATGGGCAGCTACTCCTCCGGGATTATTGGCAATGAAGGCATTGCAAAAATTAAATCCTAAAAAAGATGAAGCCAGCAATGCCATGTGTATGTTTCTGATTGTAAACATTTCATCTGTACAGCTTATTTCAGTCAATATTATTGCCTATAGATCTCAATATGGTTCTGTAAATCCTTCAGAAGTTATAGGGCCTTCCTTACTTGCTACCTGTGTTTCAACTTTGGTTGCAGTGGTATTTGGGAAACTTATGGAAAGGAGAAAAAGAAGTTGAAATGGGTTTTATATATTTCTGATTTCATGATTCCTCTTATTATATTTGGCATACTTGTTTATGGATTTCTTAAAAAAATCAATATCTTTGATGTATTTATAGAAGGGGCAAGAGAAAGCGTCAATACTATTTTAACGATTATGCCTACTTTAATTGGACTTATGGTAGCTGTAGGGATTATTAGAGCTTCTGGAACCTTGGATATGATCGAAAGGGGACTAAAGCCCTTACTTAAATTTACTTCTTTTCCGTCGGAGCTGATTCCTCTTACGATTCTAAGGAGCATTTCATCTTCTGCCAGTTTGGGATTAGTTCTAGATTTGTTTAAACAATATGGGCCGGATTCATTCATAGGAAGGCTTATTTCTGTTATGATGGGATGTACGGAAACCATTTTTTATACTATGTCTGTATATTTTATGTCTGTTGGAATTAAAAAAACAAGATATACCCTCTTAGGAGCCATTCTTGCTAATCTGGCAGGAGTTATAGCTTCATTTTATATCACAATATGGGTTTTTGGAAGATAAGAAAGCGTTTAGCTGGTACACCTCTTGTGCCGAGCGCGGTCGACAAAGCTGATAAAATACAATAGGGGCGAGAATACATCCGGAGGGCTTTTTAATACATAGAAAAATGGAATAAATAAAAGGAGCCATTGGCTCCTTTTATTTATTATTTTAATTCGCTTACAACTTTCTTAAGTGCTGCTAATGCGTCATCAGGAAGCTTGTCAAATCCGCCTTTTTCTGTTGCTCTGGATTCAACGAATCTGATTCTGTCTTCCATTCTCTTCTTTAATTGATCTACATATTCAGCATCGTTTAAGTCAGGAACATAACCTTCAACTTCCATGATTTCGATATCAGAGAAGTTACCCCATGGTTTGAAGTTAGCAGTTCCTTCGATAATCGCTTCTAATACACCTAATGTAACAGCAGGAGTTACTTTCTTATCTAAGAAAGAACCTGTATTTAAGATGTAACAGTCTACATTTCTGTCTTGGAATAAAGCTTTGAATTTGTTGTAGTCATCAGCTAATGGGTATGTTCTGAATGGGTTAGCATATGGTTCTACAACTAATGCATTTGGATCTACTCCAGGAGCAAGTCTTTCAGCTGTTGTTCTCTTTGTAGCCAATGTAGCTCCCATTACAGAAGCAAGTTCAGCGCCTTTTAATTTAACAACAGGAGGAAGTGTTGGGTCTTTCATGAGCCAGAAGATTGCATTAACTGGTTCATCAAACTTGTCTACACGATTAGGTGACCATAATTTAGATTTAACAGCACGTCCATTTCCGTTGCGGATATCTTCGGTAACGATAACTACTTTTCCGTTTTCATCAACAGTAGCACCATTGTTTTGTACGGTTAATAAGTATTTATTGTCTTCGAAGGTTAATGGATAGTCTTGAGTTTTATCGAAGTAAGCAGGTTCTAATGCAACAGAAGAACCATCTACAGTAGAAATAACGAACGCATCGTCATGAAGAACAGTGATATCATATTTGTCATTGTGACGAGCATGAGTAATAGTAGATTTACCGGAACCGGACAATCCAAATACACCAGCAACGAATTTTCTTCCGTCAGCTAAGTTATAACGTTTTTGACCGCCATGGCAGGATGCATATCCGTTACGGTTTGCAATAGCCCATGCTAATGTAAGAGTACCTTTCTTGTGTTCACCGAAGTATCTCATGCCAAGAAGTGCAGCACAGTTGTGTTCTGGATCAAAGCATGTAAGACCCATTGGATGATCTGGGTGAGACCAGGTTGGATCAGAGAATACGTAGATATCTCCTTCATGTTCTAATTTTTTGGATCTTTGATACATATTGAAATATTCATCAGTTATATATTGGAAGTTAAGCATCCAGGAATACATAATGTTTTCTTGACCTTCTGGAATTAAAAGATGAGCTTTTACCATGAAGTCTTCATGAAGTCCTACATAAACTTCAGCATGATACATTTTTTTATAGCGAGTTTGATAAACAGCTTCACTGATTTTAAGAGCATATTCTGCAGTGTTTACTCCAGGTTCACCGATGATTTTTCTTGCAGAAGCGGCACGGCCACTAACAGCACCATCGTTAAAGAGCAATACTTTAGCGTCTGAATCTAATCCGATTGCTTCAGGATTATAAACAGGCATATCGGTTACAATGGTTCCGGGAGAAGCAGCAGCTAATTTGTATGCTTCTTTTAAAGATGTCACTTTAACAACATTGTTGCCATAGAAAGGGGTTTCAATGGTTGTTCTGATTTGAGAAAAAATAGGATTATTTGATCCAATTTGCTCTCTTGGAAATTTTGCTTGAGTTGCCATAAAAAAAAGCCTCCTTATTCATTTTATTTATGTAATTATAATAGAGAAAACTAAAGATAATAGGTAACTTTAAAACTTTCCCCATTATAATAATACATCTTTTATAGAATTAGTCAAGAAATAATAAAGAATTTTAAATGATAATTACTGGTATATAAATGTTATAAAACACCTATACTTTAAATAAGTTTCACTATATTTCATAAGTATTTTGCATTTTTCGTATAAAGGCGATATAATAATTTTTAGCAAATTTAATCAAACTATACATTAAACAGTGGAGGGTTAATATGAGTAAAAAAACTTATTATATTACAACGCCTATTTACTATCCCAGTGATAAACTTCACATTGGCCATTCCTATACAACCGTTGCAGCGGATGCTATGGCAAGGTATAAAAGACTTAGAGGATATGATGTGAAATTTTTAACAGGAACTGACGAACATGGTCAAAAGATCGAAAGAATTGCCAAACAAAAAGGAATGACACCGAAAGCGTATGTCGACTCTATTGTAACATGGATTAAAGAATTATGGAAGATAATGAATATCAGTTACGATACTTTTATTCGTACAACAGACGATTACCATGAAAAAACCGTTCAAAAGATTTTTAAAAAGTTATATGAAAAGGGAGACATATACAAAAGCTCCTATGAAGGCTGGTATTGTACGCCCTGTGAAACTTTCTTTACAGAAAGACAATTAAAGGATGGAAAATGTCCGGACTGTGGCAGAGAAGTAGAAAAAGTAAAAGAAGAAAGCTATTTCTTCAGATTGTCAAAATATCAAGACAGACTGATCGAATACATAGAAAGTCATCCTGAATTTATCCAACCTCAAACAAGACAAAATGAAATGATTAATAATTTCTTAAAACCTGGACTGGAAGATTTATGTGTTTCCAGGACTTCATTCAAATGGGGAATTCCTGTGGAATTTGATCCCGGTCATGTCGTATATGTATGGGTGGACGCATTGTCTAACTATATCAGTGCCCTTGGATATATGTCTGAAAACGATGAAGAATATAAAAAATATTGGCCGGCAGATGTACATTTGGTAGGAAAAGAAATTGTACGTTTCCATACCATTATATGGCCAGCACTTTTAATGGCTTTGGATGAGCCTCTTCCAAGACAGGTTTTTGGCCATGGATGGCTTGTTATAGACGGAGGCAAGATGTCAAAATCCAAGGGAAATGTGGTTGATCCTAAAGTATTGGTGGATCGTTATGGTTCTGATGCGATCCGATACTTCTTACTTAGAGAAGTTGCCTTTGGACAGGATGGAAACTTCACCAATGAAGCGCTGATCCAAAGAATTAACTCCGACCTTGCCAATGACTTTGGAAATCTTTTATCAAGAACTGTGGCCATGGTGGATAAATACTTTAATGGAACCTTGCCATTAAGCAGAAAAGCTACAGCATACGATGAAGAATTAAAAAACCTGGCTCGTGAGACCGTTACTAAAGTAGAAGAATATATGGAAAAACTCTTATTTAGCGATGCACTTACAGAAATTTGGAATCTTATCAGAAGAGCCAATAAATATATTGATGAAACACAGCCTTGGGTTTTGGCAAAGGATGAAGAGAAAAAAGACGAATTGGCTAATGTATTGTATAACTTAGGAGAAATTCTTCGTATTGTTTCCATTATTGTAGAACCCTTTATGCCGACAACTCCAAGAAAAGTATGGGAGCAGCTCTCTCTTTGTGAAGGAGAAAATACCACCTGGGACAGTGCGAAGACTTGGGGAAGTCTTCCACAGGATTTCACCGTTAAAAAAGGAGAAATACTCTTCCCAAGAATCGATATGAAAGTGGAGCTGGAAGCATTAGAGGCGGCACAAAATAAAGCCAGAGAAGAATCTGTAGCAAAAGCAGAAGAGAAAAAAGAAGAAAAAGAAGAGCAGCAAGTAACGGAGTATATATCCATTGATGATTTTGCAAAGCTGGATCTTAGAGTAGGAGAAGTCATTCAATGCGAGAAAGTAGAAAAAGCGGACAAGCTTTTAAAGTCTCAGATTAAAATTGGTAACGAAGTTAGACAAATCGTATCCGGTATTGCCAAATACTATACTCCTGAAGAAATGGTGGGTAAGAAAGTTATCGTAGTATGTAATCTAAAACCTGTAAAACTAAGAGGAATCTTGTCAGAGGGAATGATCTTGGCGGCTTCTGATGAAAATGGAAATCTCGTTTTGGCATCAACTGACAAAGATATTGAAAGCGGAGCGAAGGTGAAATAATGTATTTTGAATCCCATGCTCACTATGATGACGAAGCGTTCAATGAAGACAGGGATGAGCTTCTTTTAAGTTTAAAAGACAGTGGAATTGGCTATGTTATTCAAAGTGCCGCGAACATTTCTTCATCCAAAGCGGGAATAGAACTTGCGAAAAAATATGATTTTATATACTGTGCCATAGGCGTTCATCCCCATGATACAGAAGAGCTAGACGAGGAGAAATTTAAGGAATTAAAGAGCCTTGCGGCAGAAGAAAAGGTTGTAGCCATCGGTGAAATAGGCCTTGATTATTATTACGACAATGCTCCGAGAGATTTGCAAAAATATTGGTTTGAGCGGCAGATGGAATTATCAAAGGAAGTAAATTTACCTGTCATCATTCACAGCAGAGAAGCAAGCCAGGATACTTTTGATCTCATTGAAAAGGTAAAGCCTGTAGGAGGCGTGATTCACTGTTATTCCGGCAGTGTCGAGATGGCAAAGGAATATGTAAAAAAAGGTTTCTACATTGGAGTGGGAGGAACAGTTACATTTAAAAATGCCAAAAAAGTAGTTGAGGTTGTAAAGGAAATCCCTCTATCATCTATTTTGATTGAAACTGATGCGCCTTATCTTAGCCCTGTTCCTCTCAGGGGAAAAAGAAATGACTCCAGAAATTTGAAATATGTTGTAGAAAAAATTGCAGAAATTAAAGATATTACCTCCGAAGAAGTTGCCAGAATCACGATGGAAAACGGAAAGAAATTATTTAAAATTTGAGAAAAATTAAGTTTTGATTACAAAAATGAATATGAATAAGCAAAAACCAGAATATGTAAAGAGGCTTCAAAGCCTGATATATTCTGGTTTTTTTAATATGTTAAGAAAGTATAAATTAATATTTACAAAATAATAAAGGAGTTATGAATAAAATGTTAAAAATGCGTCAACACTAGTGTTTATAAGGGTTTGAGAGATTTATTACTAATTTATTAACAATGTATTAAGTAAATTTGACAATCCATAGTTTTCCATTTATAATACCAAAGAACTCACTTATACAGGAGGTAAAAAAATGAACCAAAAAACAAGAACCCTATTGCTTATTATAGGTATGTTCTTATTGGGCTCAAGCAGCGTTACAGCATATCAACTGATGTTAAAAGAAGTAACGGTTATTGATAATGATAAGTTAACATTATACAAAACACCTAAAACTACTGTAGAAAGTTTTTTACAGGAGCAAAGTATTACATTAAGTGAAAATGACGAAATGGATGTAGACCCGGATGATCAAATCGTAGAAGGAATGACCATAACTATTCACAGAGCAGTTCCTGTTGAAGTAACAGTGGACGGAAAAGAAAAAGAAGTGTATACTAAAACAAAGACCATTGAAGATTTTTTAGAAGAGCAGAATATTGAATTAGGCAGCAAAGGAAATACCAACATTCCTCTGGAAGAAAGAATTCGTCCTTATATGGAATTAGAGATTCAAACCTACAAAGAAGAATTTATCACTGAAAAGGCTGAGATTCCATATAAGACTCAGACAAAAGAAACCACTAATCTTCCGGCAGGAGAAAAGAAAGTTGTACAGCATGGTAAAAAGGGAATCTTGGAGAAAACCATTAAGATCGAATATCTTGGAGGAAAGGAACAAAAAAGAGAAGTAGTTGCAGAGATTGTTCTAAGCGAGCCCCAAGATGAAATTATAGAAGTTGGTGCCCAAAACACCATAAAAGGGTCAGACGGAAAAATATATAAGTACAAAAAGGTTCTGACTATGAATGCTACAGCTTACACTGCAAGTTACAAGGATACAGGTAAATATCCTGGTCAACCAGGATTTGGAATTACATATACAGGAACCAGGGCAAGAGTTGGAACAGTTGCTGTGGATCCAAAAGTAATTCCACTGGGAACTAAATTGTATGTTGAAGGTTATGGATATGCTGTAGCGGAAGATATAGGAGGAGCTATTAAAGGGAATAAAATTGATTTATACTTTAATACTCTGGAAGAAGCCGTTAATTTCGGCAGACAGCAAAGAAAAGTATATATACTGGCAGAACAATAAACTAAAGACATGGCTTTAAAGTAACAGAGGAGAATCCTATGGACTTAATTGCATCCCCTAGTAAGACAAAAGAGATTTTAAGTAAATACCCGTTTGTGTTTAGAAAGAAATACGGACAGAATTTTTTAATTGATTCCCATGTTTTAAATAAAATCATAAAGGGCGCACAAATTACAGAAGAGGATTGTGTGCTTGAGATCGGTCCGGGCATCGGAAGCTTAACTCAAGTGTTATCTTTTCAGGCCAAAAAGGTCATAGCAGTAGAAATCGACGACCAATTGATACCGATTTTAAATGATACATTAGGCCAATATGATAATATTAAAATCATTCATGGGGATATATTAAAGATTGACTTAAAAAAGCTTATAGAAGAGGAAAACAGTAATCAACCCATTAAGGTAGTGGCTAATCTGCCTTACTACATTACGACCCCTATTATTATGGAACTTTTAGAGAGCAAGCTGCCGGTAAAAAGTATTACGATTATGGTTCAAAAAGAAGTTGCGCAAAGACTTGCAGCTTCTCCGGGCAGCAAAGATTACGGAGCTATTTCAGTTGCGGTCCAATATTATTCAAAGCCCTGTCTGCTCGCAAATGTTCCTCATAATTGCTTTATTCCAAGACCTAATGTAGATTCCGCTGTTATACATCTGGAAGTATTAAATGAGCCCACAGTATCTGTAAAAGATGAAGCATTATTTTTTAAAATTATAAAAGCAGCATTTTCACAAAGAAGAAAAACTTTGATCAATAGCCTATATAATCAAAATGTGATTTCTATTTCTAAGGAAGAAATGGCCAGTATACTGAGCAGAGTCGGTCTGGATGAAAATATTAGAGGGGAAATGCTTTCGATTGATGAGTTTGCTAAGTTATCCGATGCTTTAAGTGAATATTTGAAGTAAAAAAGGCTCTTTATCAATAATAGTGGGATTATTCAAATCCCACCTTGTTATTGATTTTGAGCCTATTTTAATGCAATGATTAGGTACTAACTCAATCCATTCAAAAGGAAATGATTATAAGCATATAAAAAACTTAATCTTAATAGTTTTATTTAATTTTCAGCAGTACATTTTAACCTCTGGCATACCGGAGGTTTTATTATTTTTAATATGATCTTTCGGATATAAGCTGTAGAAAGTTATGCTAACGAAGTCAATTATTTTTTTTAGATAAAACCAAATAAAATATAAAAAATTGTCGAAAATACTTGTGAAAAACTTCTTGTATATGTATAGTTAATAATGTTGATTATTTTGGAATTATTTTGATAAGTAAGAAAAGGCTAATTTAAATGAATCATTAGATATATCAAAGTGAGTTATCAACTTTATTAGGTAGGGAAGCGTTTTTAAATATGAAATGGGTTTAATATATTTGAAAAAAGGGGTGAAGGTGTGGAACTGTTCGATTCTTTTAAAAGGGAAGAGGATGTTAAAGAAATTGATCATGTATATGATGATGAAGCTGAAATCCAAATGGTACAGGAACTGTTTGATCAAAACAACGAATTGCTGACAGAACATTATATACAAGAGTTTCTACTACCAAAACTGATACAGCTTGAAGAAGCAAGAAAGGTTGAATTGTCCCAAAAGCTTAAGAAAGATGAAACACGTCTTTATCATAATGTCTATGGAGAAGGTATTTTTGTTGGTTTGGATCCGACCAATAATTATATACAGGTAAGATTTGACAGTGCGAAAAAGACCTGCGAATTTTCATTCCCTGATGCCATCGGAGAGTATTTATTTATGTAAAAACCGGAGAAAATTAAAAGAGACATTGAGATGGAGCTTCTATGATTTATGTCATATTTTTTATTCTCCTCCAATATATTATAAAGACAAGGTATATAATGGGGGAGTTAAAGTGAGTAGGGAATATTATAGAGCGTATATTATTTTAAAACAAGATACCAGAGGATATTCTTTCACAAGCAAAGAACCTTCCGGTTACTGTAAAGTTGATGCTTATGGTGATCAGGCCAAAATCCAAGTCTATGTGCAGGACTTAAAGCCTATTCCCAAAGAAAAAGGCTATAGATTCTCACTGCTTGCGAATTTGCCTGCGGGTCCCAGGATTGTGCCTATAGAATCTTTTTATGTAGATGAAAAGGGTAAAAGAGATATTAAAATAAGTGTCAACAGAAACAATGTCGGGGGAAGCGGCCTTTCCATAGAACAGTTTGAAGGAGCGGTGATTACGGCAGAAGATGCTATTTCCCCTAATGTACCCCTGGTTGGTTTTAAAAAAGAACCATTTGCATGGAAAAGCTTATTAAACGCTGTGAGTGTAAAGCATGAATCAGAAGTAAAAGTAAAATCAGAAGAAGAAAAAGAAACCCTTAGAGCAATCAAAACAGAAGGGCCAACAGAGGACTTTATAAAAGAGCCTGACTTAGCTAAAAAGGCGGAGGAAGCTAAGAGCATAGGAGCAATACAAGAAATTAAAGAAGAACGAGGATTAGAAACCATAGAGCAAACAAAAGCAGAAGAAACAGCACAAAAAGACGAATTTCTTGAATCCATAGAAGTGGCAGAATCCAATTTTGAAACATCTGAAGTAGAAGGCTTATTAGCGTCAGAAGCATCCGATCGGGAAGTACCAGCTGCTGAAAATGGGGACACGGATTTTTTTTCATATTTTACCCCAGAGAAGCATGAAGAATTTCTTCACCATAAGCCTAAAAAAGAAAATTTCTTAAATAAAATTTTGCGGGAAAACATAAGAATGAATCCTTTTGAACGGAACAAGGAATACATGGAGTGGTACAGGATTTCTTATGAAGAACTGCCCTTGCTTTTAAATTATCCCTGGAGGTGGTACAGTAATCCTTATCTTTTAATAGGTGCCAAGAAGTATAATCACCTTCTTTTGGGAAGAAATGTACAGTTAAACACTTATTGCTTAGCTGTTCCTGATATTTATTTCCCAGCTGCAAAAGAAAAAGCCAAAGTTTATGGATTTAATTATTTTCTCTGTTGCAGAAATACACGACCTGCTCCCGGAGAATACGGTTACTGGATTATGGATTTGCCTCCGATTAGTTTTGAATTGGATTAAAAGAGTGTGTGTTATGCACATTCTTTTTTTTATTATATAGGAAATTCTTCTGAATTTCCTATATAATAAAAAGCCTTCCGGAAAGATTTACACTCGCGCGAATTGTAATTTGTCTGCTTTGCCGACCGTGTTCGGCGAAAAAGCTTTGCAAACGAAACTTTTTTTAAATTGTGCACAAACTATATTAAAAAACTAAAAGGAGCAGAGTCATGTATATTCGGCTAGGCTATGTTGCAATTGCTTTAGGTCTTCCTAATGTTACATCTTCAAGCCATCTTACTTTCACCAGGTATCAAAAATTAATATCTGAGGAAGAAAAAATCAACCAATTAAAAAAAGTCACCCTTTCCAATCTAAACGATTTATACACCATTTTAAAATACAATATTGAACATCAAGTTCATTTTTATAGAATAACATCCAGGCTTGTTCCCCTTGCTACCCATCCCGAGGTAAAAGACTGGAGGTACAGAACTTTTTTTAAAGAGGATTTTAAAAGAATAGGAGAACTTGTAAAAAGTCACGGCATGCGGGTGGATACGCATCCGGATCAGTTTAACGTGTTAAACAGTACAAGGGAAGAGGTTGTGGAAGCTACCATAAGGGATCTGATGTATCACCATGCGTTATTTGAAGATATGGACTATCCTTTAGGGAAGATGGTTCTTCATATTGGTAGTACTCAGGGTGGCAAAGAAAAGGCTATGGAGCGGTTTATAGAGAACTTTAATAAGGCACCTAAAGAGATTCGGGATAAACTGATTTTAGAAAATGACGATAAAAGTTTTACAGCAAAAGATGTATTATCCATATGCAAAGAAATTAAAGCGCCCATGGTGTTGGACATACATCATCATTTATGCAATAATGAAGGGGAAGAACCTGATTTGGAAGCAATATTTTCAACATGGGAAGGGACAAATCTTCCTCCCAAGATCCATCTTTCAAGTCCTAAGGAAGGACCAAAAGACAGAAGACATGCGGACTATATTAATCCCATGGATTTTATTCAATTTGCAGAAAAGGTAAAAGAATTTAATATAGATATAGATGTTATGTTAGAATCAAAGAAAAAGGATTTATCCCTCTTTGCACTGGTAAAAGACATTAAAGCCTTAAAGCCGGAATGGCAGTGGGCGGATCAAACGACATTAGAAATCTGATATAAAAAGGAGAAAAATTATGCGTCTTAGAAAGAAAAAAGGGGTGGAAGAATTACTCACCGAATTTCCCAATGTTATCACCAATGCCAATGAATATAAAGGACATTGGGGAGAGTTGTTTTTTAATAATCATCCTATACATCTGGAAATAGGCATGGGAAGGGGAGGATTTCTGACGGCTTTATCAAAGAAGAATCCAGAGGTGAATTATATTGGCATGGAAAGGGTCGCAACGCTGGTATATGATGCAGTAACCAGGCTTGGAGACTACAAGCCGGAGCATTTAAAATTCATCTGGAATAATGCCCACAATATAGAAGAAATCTTTGCACCGTCAGAGATAGACAGAATCTATCTTAATTTCTCTGATCCCTGGCCAAAGCAAAGGCATGTTAAAAAAAGGCTTACCCATAGAGGGTTTTTAGAAAAATATGAAGAGATTTTAAAGCCTCAGGGGGAAATTCATTTTAAAACGGACAATGAAGGACTCTTTTTATTCTCATTAGAAGAGTTAAAAGAAAAAAACTGGATCCTTAAAAATATTACTTATGATTTGCATAAGGATCATAATGAAGACAATGTAATGACAGAATATGAAAAAAGATTTATTGCACAGGGGAAAAAGATCTTTCGTCTGGAAGCTGTTTCTCCAAAAAAACAGGAAGCCTTGTAGGCTTCCTATTTCTTTGCAAGATTTGCAATATATAGAGCGGCTTCTTTTACTTTATCCTGATGGATTTTTTGCATGGTGTTCGTACCGTGGGTTCTGCTGTTTAAAAAGTGAATATCCACGTGACCATCTATGCCGTTATTTTTTACGGAATCAAGATTTTGGCCTCTGCCGTATCCCCCGCTTCGACCGTCTACAACCTGTACAGCTGGTTTTGAATCCACTCCGGCATGGGGCATAGCAGTCATAGAACCGGCAAGGAGAGTACCGTCCACTTCAACAACAACTGCCCGTCTTTCCCAGCTGAAACCTCCCCAGATTTCTTTCATAATTTTTGTATCTTCTTTGGTTAAAGTTTCTACATCGGCATGGTTTGTACCAAAGGTTCTTTTAATCATAAAAGATTTGCCTGTTTTTATGTCTGTTACCTTTGCATTTTTCCCTCTGGGGAATATGTATTGAACTTTACTGAACCAATCCAATGCACCATTTGAAGCATCATTGGTCGTATTTGAAGTTGCAGGAACGCTTCCAAATAGTGACTTGTATGTATTATTGCCAACAATTCCGTCTACAGTAAGACCTTTAGCCTTTTGATATGCTTTAACGGCATCAGTGGTAATTGAGCCGTAGTAACCGGTCGCTGTAGGGTATTTAAAATATCCTAAATTCTTAAGTTCAGTTTGAACTTTTTTAACTTCTGTTCCGTTCATTCCCTGCTTCAGTAAAATAGCAGAAGCATTTTGAGGTATTATAAGAATAGAAGCTGCCAATAATCCTGCCATCCATTGTTTAAATTTCTTGCTCATTTGTTGTTCCTCCTTGGCTGTCTAGATTACATAACATATTTACATCTTTATTTTATTACAAAACTATTAACTTGTAAACCCTTTTTTAATAATTTTGTAACAAACAAACTATATTTCACAGAAGGAATTTTAAGCGCATATAATATCATAAATAGAATGAGTTTTTTTGGGATAAGGATCGGGGCGAGGGTATGAAGTTTCATGAAAAAATTCGCTTTAAGGCAAGGCTTTTTGGATACGGACATAAAGGCATTAAAACTGCCTCCCGGGAAATCGTTAAAAAAATAGATGAATTGGATCAATTTTTGGATGAGAACATCAATATGCCGGGAAAGAAGAAAAAGAAGAAAAAAAGCAAAGAAGGAAAAGACAAAGAAAAGGAATCATAAAATGAAGGGATGAGATGCTGCCTCTTAAGTAAGAAGAAATCACTTAAGGGGTGTTTTTATATTCAGATGATTTGCCGTTAAAATCTTAGGGAAATGCCAGATTATTAATTCTTTAAGGGATAAGATGTATACGCAAATACTTGTTAAAAACATATGAGATTCAATATAAAAATGAATTTACATATTAAAACTTATAGTATAGACTGATATTAAGCAGATCTTATAAAACCAGCTAATCCTAAAATATACATATAGATGACTGTAAAAGCACATAAAAACATAATGATATCAAACGATTTTAATATGGTAGAATACAAGTTTTTAAGTGATTCTCTCAGGATAAATAAAAAGAAGAGACAAAATGATGAGCATATTAGTTTAATAAAAAATGAGTACGAGGGGGATTATTATGAAAGTTTTAAACTTTGGATCGTTAAATTATGATTATGTCTACTCTTTAGACCATATTTTGGTTCCGGGAGAAACCATTGCCTCTTCTAAAATGGAAGTTTTTTGCGGTGGGAAAGGATTAAATCAGTCCATAGCTTTAGCCAGGGCAGGCGTTTCGGTATTTCATGCCGGCATGGTTGGAGAAGACGGGGAAACCTTATTAAACATGTGTAAGCAGAATGGAGTAAATACGGAATTGATCAAAGTGGTTCCAGGAAAAAGCGGCCACACCATCATCCAGGTGGATAAAGATGGTCAAAACTGCATTTTATTATATGGAGGAAGCAATCGTTGTTTAACCAAAGAATATGTCGATGAAGTTTTATCCCATTTTGAAAAGGGAGACCTTATTGTTTTACAAAATGAAATCAATTGCCTTGACTATATCATCGACAAAGCTTATGAAAAAGAAATGACCATTGTATTAAATCCCTCACCTTTTGATGATGCTTTAAAAAGCTGTGATTTATCCAAAGTTTCAATATTCCTTCTTAATGAAATAGAAGGAGAGCAAATTACTGGGGGAAAGGATCCGGAAGAGATCTTAAGGACTTTGCAGGACAAGTTTCCAAAAGCCAAAATCGTTTTAACTTTAGGAAGCAATGGCTCTGTCTATCAAGACCGGGACTGCCAATACAGGCAGGGAATATTTAAAGTAAAAGCAGTGGATACAACTGCTGCAGGAGATACTTTTACCGGATATTTTATCGCTTCGATCCTTCAGGAAAAACCTGTACCGGAAGCACTGAAACTGGCTGCCAAGGCTTCAGCCATTGCAGTATCCAGAGAAGGAGCTGTACCTTCTATTCCAACCCTTGATGAAGTGATGACCTGTTCAATTTAAATAGAATAAAAAAAGCGGCTGCTGATCTGTAAACATCAACAGCCGTTTTCTATTGTATAGAAAATCCTTAAGGATTTCCTATACAATAAAAAGCCTTCCGGTATTTTCTTATTAAAATATAACCGCTTATTTCACATATTTTTTATAAATAGGATAACAGATGCTCTAATACTAATGTAAAGCCCATATAAGCGATATAGAGCCCAATAGATACCCATACCGGCCAGTTAAAGACTTTTTGCCCGGAAGTTTCTAAAGGTTCTATAACAGTTTCTTGCCCTTCATATACATCTTCCGACTCAATCAAGGTATATTGGCCAGAAACTTCCAAGGGTTCTCTTGTCGTCTCTGCCTTTAGATTCTTTTTTGAGTAAAGATTTCTTAAAGCATATATCAAAATACCTGCAACAGGAGTTATTAAAAGTGCAAACACGAAAACTGCAGCCAGACTGATCAGTTTTTCAGCGAATGTCGGTTCCTGTGTTAAAGCAGTAATATCTTCATTGGTGAACTTTGTGATGAAAATAAGAAACTTTTGCAGAAGGACTTGCGAGCCATTAATCGTAAAGTGAGCCACCATTGAAGGAATAATGGAGTTGGTCAGCCTTACCATATAGGCAAACAGGGCTCCTAAAGCAAAGGCGTATAAAAATTGCTGCAGGTTTAAATGAAGCATGCCGAAGAATAGTCCATTCAGGAGCATGGCTTTTTTTATGTCTATTTCATCATATCCGGAGAGAAGAATGCCTCTCATGGTTATTTCCTCACATATGGCAGGGGTTAGGGCAATCACCGCAATCAATAAAAGGGTGGGATAGGAGTCCAGCTCGCTGATTAAATTGGCCACATCGTTTGTGAAAAATAAACTGCTAAGAGCCGATAAAACCATCATAAAAGGCTGAACAAAAATAGCAATAAGAAAGGAAAACAAAACCGTAGGCCAGCCGGGCCAGTTTAGCCTGAGAGTCTTTTTAACAGGCGCTTTGGTTATAATAAAGTAAAAACAAGCAGGAATCAGCAACAGAAGAATTTGGCTTGCTACGAGTATTAAGGGCATTGGCACATTGAGAAAAGAAAATATTATGGACAGGCATAAGCCTCCAAATATTCCAACGATGATTAATATTCCGGCAAACAGATTAGATTTAAGGGTTTGATTCATTCTTACACCTCTTTTAAATATCTTTTAATAATCCTTTTTTCTTTAATCTTTTTTCTACCCATTTGTTAAACAGGGTACGAATCACTGCAAAGGTAGGAACGCCGATCAGCATACCCAATACGCCTAAGAGGGCACCTCCTACGATAATGGAGAAAATTACCCAAAAAGGGCTAAGGCCTGTGGAGTCCCCTAATATTTTTGGCCCCAAAATAATTCCGTCAAATTGCTGCAGAGCAAAGATAAATAAACTTACCCAGAGGGCATCTACGGGGCTTATTAAAAGGGTAATTAAAATAGCTGGAATGGCACCGATAAAAGGGCCAAAATAAGGAATCATATTCGTAATGCCAACGATGACTGAAAGTAATAAAGCATAGGGATTTTTTAAAAACAGCATGCCGATAAAACATAAAATACCTATAATCAATGAGTCAATGAATTTACCGACAAAAAACTTATTAAACATCATATGGCTTTCTTTTGCTATAGACAGTATTTTGTTTGCGGTTTGCATATTAAAGATAGCATAGATGGTTTCTTTTGATTTTTTGATAAATCCTTCTTTTTCATTTAATAGATAAAATCCGATCATAAGTCCCAGAAGAATATTGATGAAACCTGAGGTAATACCTAAAGCGCTATTTACAATATATGTTAAAAGCTGATTAAGTATTAAACTGGATTTTTGAATCAAAGGATCTATATTGCTGTCGATAATGGATTTTAAATCATAAGACGTAAGGGAACTGTAGCTGGCCAAAAGCTCATCGAGATTTCTTTCTAAATTGGCCAGACTGCCAGGAGCTTTTTGGAACAGGTCTACGATGCTATGATAGATTTGAGGGAGTACATAGATAAAGACAAGACTTAAAAAGCCGAATACAGTGACATATACGACTAAAATAGATAGGATCCGCCTGAGCCGGGAATACCCTTTACGCTTATCTAATTGCTGAAGCCAAAATTCTACCTTATTGATGGCGGGGCTTAAAATATATGCGATAAAAAAACCGTAAATAAATGGCATTAGTATATGGACAAGTTTTTCAAAAAAATAAGAGACGTATTTAACAATAATAGTTACATTCCCAACAATCTTTTCGAACAAAACAGTCATTGCCAAAACCAGAAAAGCGTGCAATCCTATTTTAAAATATTTGTCGTCCCAAGGCATTTTTTTCAAGTTGACCACTCCCCCATGAGTTGCTATTATAAATACAGTATCATAGGATAATTTTTTGGTCAATGGAACATTTTTTTAAAAATAGGTATTGCAAAATGTAATTATCCATGATATAATGTTTTTCGCTTGGTAAATTTGATGACAAGCATATGCGCTATTAGCTCAGTTGGTAGAGCACCTGACTCTTAATCAGGGTGTCCGGGGTTCGAGCCCCCGATGGCGTATTATGCGATTGTGGCGGAATTGGCATACGCGCTAGACTAAGGATCTAGTGGTCCTAGACCTTGAGGGTTCGAGTCCCTCCAATCGCACTAAATAAAAAAGATATCTCCTGATCAGGAGATATCTTTTTTGCTATATAGCAAATTCTCTAGGATTTCCTATATAATAAAAAGATGTTCTCTTGATCTTGACAATGTACTTTGAATCAAAAGTGATCTTAAGATTCATGTCGTCGACCCTCGGTGATGCAAAATACCCAGGGGGTCGACGACTTTTTATTGCATTTAAAAGGGTTAATTGGTAAAATAAATACAAACAAATCAGGATTAAGAGATAAAAAACGTTGATTTTACTGCTGTTTTAATCGGACTATTGTAGAATTGAAACTGATTGCTGCGTTAAATTTTTCTTCTACTGCTTTAAGGTTTTAATCGGACTATTGTAGAATTGAAACTGGTTTTGTATATCTCTATGTAGTTTTATCCACCCGTTTTAATCGGACTATTGTAGAATTGAAACGGCTATCAACTTTGAACCTTGATTGTTCTAATTCGTTTTAATCGGACTATTGTAGAATTGAAACTCTTTAATTTCTAACTCTCGAAGACCGTCACAACTTGTTTTAATCGGACTATTGTAGAATTGAAACCTTCTATCTGACGTCTTCGTTCTTCCAGCGCGGCGAGTTTTAATCGGACTATTGTAGAATTGAAACTATTCCGATCAATTTTTTACCGGCTACCAATGGTAGTTTTAATCGGACTATTGTAGAATTGAAACTTTTTATCTCTTATCTTTAAAACCTTTACCTCTTGTTTTAATCGGACTATTGTAGAATTGAAACGAGAAGTCGGCGACATCTATTATTCAATTAAACTGGTTTTAATCGGACTATTGTAGAATTGAAACCTCAAAAACCAGTACGGTTTCATTCTCAATCCCCTCGTTTTAATCGGACTATTGTAGAATTGAAACCTGAGGCTCATTATGAATACTGTATCTTTTTAGGCACAAGTTTTAATCGGACTATTGTAGAATTGAAACTTCTAAGGCTGTTATTAAATTTGCTTTTGCTTCTTCTGTTTTAATCGGACTATTGTAGAATTGAAACTTAGTTTTATAGTAGATTAAATTTTCTGTATTAAAAGTTTTAATCGGACTATTGTAGAATTGAAACATACTAGTCATTGACGATTGTAAGTCTTTGCTTCTTCGTTTTAATCGGACTATTGTAGAATTGAAACAGTCTGTTTGTAGTTGCGCTATATCTTTTATTGCAGTTTTAATCGGACTATTGTAGAATTGAAACAAATTCATCTGGCTCATAATCTTCTGGCAAAATAAAGTTTTAATCGGACTATTGTAGAATTGAAACGCAGTATTAGTGTGGATACTATTTCACTAAATGAAAGTTTTAATCGGACTATTGTAGAATTGAAACTAGTTATATCCTCATTCAAATCTCCCACCCAATTTAGTTTTAATCGGACTATTGTAGAATTGAAACTTCTTTAGCAACTTCGGGATTTAATATTGTTTCTGTGTTTTAATCGGACTATTGTAGAATTGAAACTGGGAAGTATTTACTATAAAAACTTTGGCTGATAGAGTTTTAATCGGACTATTGTAGAATTGAAACGTAATTCATTACAACTTTTCTTATGTGTTTGTTTTGGTTTTAATCGGACTATTGTAGAATTGAAACTCACAACAAGCATCTGAGTTAGCAGAGGAATTAGGTTTTAATCGGACTATTGTAGAATTCAGTTTTGAAATCTTATGTTCCAATAAATATGTTTCAATAAATCCCTGACTTTTTTGGAGTCAGGGATTTATCTTTTGCATCGAAAAAAATTGTACAAAATACTAAAAATTACACCACTTTTTATTATCAGAAATGTATGATAAAATAAATGCGTGATAATATAAATAATAAAATATCACAAATTTTAAAGGAACAGCTGATTTTTTTTGTACAACAACGATGGGGGGAAGATGATACCATGAACTATTTGAGGAATTGTAAGGTTTCTACAAAGCTTTTTTTAATGGTACTGCCGACAGTGGTGATTGCGGTATTTTATCTTTATCAAATCGCTTGTCAATCCCAGAAGATCAGTGCCATTACAAAGAAAACATATTATGATGAGGTCTATGTGAATACGAGACTCATTTTAAATGCGGAAAGAGCTTTTTACGAAGCCACAATTGCAGAAAAAACTTTAGCACTATCCGGTGATGAGTTGGATGCAGATGCACGCTCCTCATTGTTGAGGGAATATAACTTTAAAAAAGGGAAGGTATTAGAGGAAGTAGAAAAAGCCATTGCCAATGTAAACAGCAATCCTAACTTTATTGATTTTAAATTTTCAGGACCTAAATATACAATCTATGAATTATACAATGCTTTTCAATCTGGTTTTCAGGATTGGGAGGCTGCCTATAATCCGGAAACTGGTGAAGGAGATATAAAAGCCAAGGAAGAGGCATTCGAGTATGCCAGTGACTTTTTAAACTACATGACGGATATTTTGGATGAATACAGCATATATGTTGAACAGAATATAGAGAAATCTGTTAAAGATACAGTGATTGAGTCAGCTATTATCCTTATAATACTCATCTTACTTGTTGTTTTACTGGCTGTATTTGTTATTCAATATTTAAGAAAACATATCTTAAAACTTACGGACAACATGAATGCCCTTTCAAAAAATGATTTATCTTTCAAACCGCATATGATACATAGTAAGGATGAATTAGGGGATTTATCGAAATCAATATCCACATTAATTTATTCTTTAAGGGATATTGTTAAAAGATTAACTCAATTAACGACGAGTTTGACCAATTCATCCCATGTTATGATGGATAGTTCCAATGAAGTTTCTGACTCTATGAACGAAATAAGTAACATCATATCTGATATTGCTAAGGGGGCATATGAACAAGCAGAGGATTCTAAACAACTTATGCAAGAAATTAATGTCTTAGGAGATGTGCTTCATAAAAGTACATCCAGTGCCAATGAACTCTCAAAGGCGAGCTTAGAGATCAAAGCGGCAACAGAAGAGGGGTTAAAAAGTGTCAATCAGCTTGAAGCAATAACCATAAAAAATGGGGAGTCTTTTCAATCGATTTTTGACAGCATTAAGATTACCCATGTCAATGCAGGTAAAATCAGTGAAGCCAGTGAATTGATTTCAGATATTGCCAGAAAGACAAAACTTTTATCATTAAATGCTACTATAGAGGCAGCCAGAGCAGGGGAATCAGGAAAAGGATTTGCTGTTGTTGCAGATGAAATAAGAAAGTTATCCGAGCAGTCAGAACAATCCATTGAGATGATACGAGGAATCTTAGAGCAACTTAAAAGCAATATCAATAGCATCAATCAACAGAGTGTTATTGCAAAAAATGCAGTTATGGCTCAGACAGCCAGTGTAAACGATACAAAGGATAAATATTTTGTGATTGTAGATACATTAAACAAAATAAATACAGAAATAAAGAATTTAGAGATGGTGACAAAAGATGTAGAGCATAGTCGTTCTGTGGTTTCTGATATTGGAATCAGGGTATCCAATATTTCTGAAGAGTATGCGGCAAGTACAGAAGAAACTTCTGCTATGACAGAGGGAATTTTAAAGGCTATGATGGATGTTAACCACATTGGGCAGGAATTAGATCACTTTGTCCTGGAATTAAAAGATTTGATTGGCAAGTTCAAGTTGCCGATGGAATTAGAAAATTAAGGAAAGGGCGGTATAATGTTAAAAGTATTTCTGGTTGAAGATGAGTTCGTTGTGAGAGAAGGTATAAAAAATAATATTGATTGGGCTGGAGAAGGATTTTTATTTTGCGGAGAAGCACCGGATGGTGAGATTGCTTATAAGATGATTCAAAAGGAGCAGCCAGATATTATCATCACAGATATCAAAATGCCTTTTATGAATGGATTGGAACTAAGCCGTCTCGTAACAAAGGAACTTCCAGAAAGCAAAATTATTATTTTAAGTGGACACGAAGAATTTACTTTTGCCCAGGAGGCTATAAAAATAGGTGTTATGGAGTATCTCCTAAAGCCTATTAGCAGTGTGGAATTAATGAAAGTAGTTAAACAAGTTGCCCAGAAGATTATTAAAGAGAGAATGGAAAAGAGTAATTTTGAAAGATATAAAAAAGAGATGGAAGAAAATGAAGTTTATATTAAGCGACGTCTTTTTGAAGATATGATTCAGGGTTCTCTTTCCACCGCCCAGATTTTAGAGAGAAGTAAAGAGCTTGGTTTTGAAATGAGCGCACCATATTATCAAATTGTACTGTTTAAGTATAGTATTGGGGGCAAGGATGAAAATTTTTCTGATGAATTATTAGGGGTTGTCAAGGATTTAAAGGACATTAATTCCAAGTATCACCATATTGTGTTTTTTGATCGTGCCATTGAAGGGATTGCCTTGATTATAAAAGCAAATTCCCTGGAACAGCTGGAAGAGATCCGTAAGAAGTATTTTGATGAAATTAAATCATTATTTTCTAATCATCCTGAAATCAATTATTTTGGAGGTGTAGGCAGTCCTGTAAGCAGGCTAACACAGCTTAGAGAGTCTTATGAGAGTGCATCTTTGGCTTTTGCTCGCCGCTTTATTTTAGATGAAAATGCTATTATAAGCAGCGATGAACTTTCAGATTTGATTTATGAACAGGATAGCCCTACTATTAATGATTTTCAATTAGGTAATTTAGACATTAAAAGAGTGGATGGATTTTTAAGAAACGGTGAAGCCAGTGAGATTCAGTTTTTTGTTGAAGAATTTCTAAAAAGCATCAATAAAACAAGCAAAAAATCATTACTATTTAAGCAGTATATCTTTATGAATGTATATTTTACAGTGCTTAATTTTCTCAAGGAAATAGGAAGAGAAGAGGTTTTAACAGAAGAATCCTCTACCGGAATGAATGAGATGAAAGAAGTCCTTATGGATTTTCAAAAGGTGAAATCCTATATCACCCGTCTGCTCACTATAGCTATTGAGCAAAGGGATGTCATAAGAACAAAGCGTTATCATCGTATGATCGAACAAGCCAAAGAATACATTAATGAACATTATGCGGATGAAAATATATCTTTAAATGAAGTGGCGGCATATGTGAACATAAGTCCCAGTCATTTTAGTACAATTTTTAGTCGTGAAATGGGTAAAAGTTTTATACGATATTTAACGGATCTGCGTATGAATAAAGCTAAGGAATTATTGAAATGCTCGGATTTACGTTGCTCAGAAATCAGTATGGCAGTAGGTTATAAGGACCCCCATTATTTTTCATATCTTTTCAAAAAAGAGCAAAATTGCACGCCTAAACAGTATCGAAATATGAAGAAGGATGCCGTATAGTGCTTTATGGAGGTTGACGGAGTGAAGCCTTGGATTAGACATACATTCGGAAAGACCTTTGGGAATTTGAAATTGAATAGAAAGATCCAAATTTCTATTATGGTATGCATTATTCCACTTTTTATTCTTTTTATGATGATGTTTTTTAATATATCTAAAATGAATCGGGAATATAACCAGATTATAGCCAATGCTTCTGAAGCCGGGCGATTTAGTATTGATTTTAAAGAAGAATTTGATTACAAGATTTATTTGCTTATAGCAGGACACTCATCCTTTGAAGAGGAAGATCCCTACAGTACCATTAATGACGCAAGGGCTATTGCCTATGATCTTATTATAAATACCAACCTTAAAGAAAATAAACAGCGGGCAAAGACCATTTTAAAGCTGTTGGACAATCTTGAGAGGTATGTACAACGTATTGAACAAAATAAGATCGAGGGAGGGCACTATGATGATAACATCATTATATGGGAAAAGGATATTCAGATTGTTACAGCCCTTATTCAGTCCACAGTATTAGAATACACATATTATGAAACGAAAGCCATAGATCAGGTCAGATTAGAAACCTTGGAGAATTTCAGGCAAATTATCTTATATACTCTTATCATCTTTGGAATTGTTATGATTATTGAGATTGCTTTATCTATTATTATTCCAAATAGTATTGTTAAACCCATTCAGCATTTAAATGATGTTACCAAACAGGTCGCTAAGGGCGACCTTTCCGTTCGTGCCAAAGTTTTGCATGGAGCGGAGGTAAAAAGCTTGGGAGAATCCCTTAATATGATGATTGGAAGAATAGAGTATCTTTTAGATGCGGTGAAAACAGAGGAAAAAAACTTAAGGGAAGCAGAGCTTGAACTTTTGCAGGCTCAGATCAATCCACACTTTCTTTATAACACCCTGGATACGATTATTTGGCTGGCTGAATCGGGAAATCCCAAAGAGGTAGTGGATATGGTGAAGGCATTATCAGACTTCTTTCGTACGTCATTAAATCATGGCAACGGCATGTTTACCTTAAAAGAAGAGGAACGGCATGTAAAGAGCTATCTCCAGATTCAGCATGTGAGATACCAGGATATATTAGAGTATGAGATTGACTTACCTGATGATATTAAGGATGCCATCATACCCAAAATCACATTGCAGCCTATTGTTGAAAATGCCCTTTATCACGGAATAAAAAACCGCAGAGGCAAAGGAAAGATTAGTGTTACTGGAATGAGAGAAGGTAATGATGTTGTAATTTCTATTGCGGATAATGGCGCAGGGATGACACCTGAACAACTTAACAAAATCACCACTCTTTTAAATGAGGGACATGCAGGTGGAAAAGTTCAAAAGAAGATGGATTCCTATGGACTTTATAATGTTAATCAGCGGATCAAGCTTAAGTTTGGAAATAATTATGGCCTTTCTATCAGCAGCGTATATGGAGAGGGAACTTGTGTAAAAGTAAGAATTCCATTTGGAAATTCAATTCCATAAAAATTTCAAATAAAATCAAAAAAAAGTCAACTTAAAAATGAGTCAAGTGAAAATATTCAAATAAATACAAATGAATGTTAATTGATGCCAATTTGATGATTTTGTATAATTTGAATATAAACCTTAACTGGTGTGTAAAAAAGGATGGAGGATGGTAAAATGAAGACATTTAAAAAGTTTATTGCGTTAATGTTGACTGGTATGTTAATTACAGCATTAACGGCATGTGGAGGAAGCAAAACTACAGAAGCTCCAGCTACTGCTGATACACCAGCTGCTGAAGCTCCAGCTGCATCTGCACCTGCAGAAACAAAAGAAGACAAAGATCTAATTTATGTTGGATTTGTTCAAGTTGGTGCAGAATCTGACTGGCGTATGGCCAATACAAAATCCATGCAGGAAACTTTCACAGAAGAAAATGGATTCAAATTTGAAATGGTTGATGCGCAACAAAAAACAGATAAACAAATCACAGCAATCAGAGACTTCATTCAAAAAGATGTTGATTACATTGTTCTCGCTCCAAACACAGAAGCTGGTTGGGATACAGTTTTAGGAGAAGCAAGAGATGCAGGAATTCCTGTTATTATCGTTGACCGTATGATTCAAACCAGTGATGACAGTCTCTTCACAGCTTGGGTAGGATCAAACTTCAAACAAGAAGGTTATGACGCAGTGGATGCTCTTGCAGAAGCACTTAAACTTAAAGGTATTGATCCTAAAGCAGAAGAAATCAATATCGTTACGCTTCAAGGAACTATGGGATCCTCTGCACAAATTGGACGTACAGACGGATTTGCTGAAAAAATGAAAGAATATCCTAACTGGAAAATGTTAGACAGACAATCCGGTGACTTCACACAGGAAAAAGGTCAGGAAGTTATGGAATCTTTCTTAAAATCCTATCCTGATATCGATGTTGTAATCGCTGAAAATGACAATATGGCATTTGGTGCAATTAATGCAATCAAAGCTGCAGGAAAAACTTGTGGTCCAAATGGAGATATTACTATCGTTTCCTTTGACGCAGTTAAAGCTGCTTTTGAAGCTATGATTGCCGGAGATATCGATGTAGACGTTGAATGTAATCCATTACATGGTCCCCGTGTAAAAGAAATTATTGAAAAATTAGAAGCTGGTCAAACAGTAGATAAGATCGCTTATGTTAAAGAAGATGTATTCTTTGCTAAAGATGCTGCAAACATCATTGGAAGCCGTCAATATTAATGCTCAAATTTAGGAAAGCTGATTGCGCTGATTATGATGCTTAATACGAACCGCCGAGGAATCATTTATGGTTCTTCGACGGACTTTTTTTAGAAGGAGTGAAGACAAATGGCATCTAATGAAATTTTGACTATGCGCCGAATAACGAAAAACTTTATTGGCGTAAGGGCGTTAAATAATGTTGATTTCACTCTTAGAGCTGGTGAAATTCATGCGTTGATGGGCGAAAATGGTGCGGGCAAATCTACCTTAATTAAGGTATTAACAGGAGCTGAAGAATTCGAAAGCGGAGAAATCAGAATTGCGGGCATAGACCACCCTATTATCAATCGTTCTCCCCAGGAAGCGCAGCGTAATGGAATCAGCACAGTATATCAGGAAGTCAATCTTTGTCCGAATTTATCTGTTGCAGAAAATCTTTTTATCGGAAGAGAACCAAAGAAATTTGGAAGAATCGACTGGAAGACGATGAACAAAAGAGCTAAGGAAATATTAGATGAACTGGACATCCATATTGATGTAACCCTTACGCTTGACAATTATTCTGTGGCTATTCAGCAAATGATTGCCATAGCAAGAGCTGTTGATATTTCAGCAAAGGTACTGATTTTAGATGAACCTACATCGAGTCTTGATGAGCAAGAAGTTGAAAAACTTTTCCAAGTTATGAGGATGCTAAAAGAAAGAGGCTTAGGTATTATATTCGTTACCCACTTCTTAGATCAGGTATATGCAGTATGTGATCGTATCACTGTACTTAGAAATGGAGAATTAGTTGGAGAATATGAGATAGAAAACTTGCCACGTCTGCAGCTGGTAGCTCGTATGATGGGAAAAGATCTGGATGATTTAGAAGAGATTAAGAGTGAGCATACAAGTTCTAAAGGTGAAGTAGTCATTGAAGCAAAAGGATTAGGTTGTAAAGGAAAAGTAAAACCTTTTGATCTATCGATTCATAAAGGTGAAGTGATAGGGTTATCAGGTCTTTTGGGATCTGGACGAAGTGAACTTGCAAGGACATTATATGGTGCAGACAAACCAGACAGTGGAGAACTTAAAGTGAATGGTCAAAGATTAGCTGCTAATGCACCGATTGATTCTATTAAAGCAGGTATGGCATTTTTACCAGAAAACCGTAAAGATGAAGGGATTATTGCTGATCTATCTGTAAGAGAAAACATTATACTCGCATTACAGGCAAGACAAGGATTATTTAAATTATTAAGTAGAAAAGAACAGGAAGAATTCGCCGATCGATATATAGAACTTCTTAAGATTAAAACAGCCAGCAGAGAAACCCCTATCAAACAACTTAGTGGAGGAAACCAGCAAAAGGCAATACTCGCACGATGGCTGCTTTTAAATCCGGACTTTCTTATATTGGATGAACCCACAAGAGGTATAGATGTGGGTACCAAAACAGAAATCCAGAAACTTGTAATAGAACTTGCCAAACAAGGCAAAGCAGTAATGTTCATATCTTCTGAAATAGAAGAAATGCTGCGTACCTGTAACCGTATGCTTGTTTTACGGGATTCCTCCGTCGTAGGAGAACTTCATGATGAGGAAATCAGCCAAGACAATATCATGGCGGCAATAGCAGGGGGGAATGCGGTATGAAAAATATAAAGATTTTCAAAAAACCTTTATATCAGTATTCATTATTTTTACCAATCGTATGTCTTATTTTAGTGCTCATAGCAAATCTTATCCAAACACCAACCTTTTTTAAGATTACGATTCAAAATGGAGTTTTATATGGGTATATGATTGATATCATCAATCGTGCCAGCGGGCTTGTTATCCTTGCAGTAGGCATGACATTGGTGGTTGCAGCTTCCGGAGGAACAGATATATCTGTAGGGGCAGTGAGTGCTCTTGCCGGGGCGGTGTGTGTAGCGACTCTTGGAACAGAAGAAACATATAGAGTGCCTTATATTGTAGCCGTATTACTGGCTTTGCTTATAGGAATCATTTGTGGTGTCGTAAACGGATATCTGGTTTCTTATATGAAAGTTCAGCCTATGGTTGCAACCCTTATTCTGTTTACTGCAGGAAGAGGAATTGCTCAATTGGTTACAGGCAGTTTTATTCTCTATGTTAAACCTGAGCAGTTTGGCTATCTTGGTAACTTTATGCCGGGAATACCTGTTCCAACGCCTTGTTTTGTGGCATTGATCATAGTTTTGATAACGTTTATTGTTCTAAAAAAGACGCCTCTTGGCATGTATATTCAATCTGTAGGGATCAATAGCCGCGCCAGCCGACTGATTGGGCTTAATTCAAAGCTTATTGTATTTCTTACTTATGTGTTCTGTGGTTTATTGGCGGCGGTAGCAGGTTTGATTTCCGTATCAAGAACTATGTCTATTGATGCCAATAACGTAGGATTAAACTCAGAATTGGATGCGATTTTGGCAGTGGCTATCGGTGGCAACAGCCTGGGTGGAGGTAAATTCTCCCTTTTGGGAAGCGTGATCGGTGCGATCACTATACAGGCACTTACTACGACCCTTTATGCAATGCATGTAGCTGCTGACCAGCTTCCACTATATAAAGCAATTGTGGTTGTAATTATTGTATCTTTACAATCTCCTACATTAATTAAATGGTTTAAATCTATAGTACCTAAGGTATACACTAACTCTAATCAAGCTGTAAAGGAGGCGAAATAAGATGAGTAATCTGAAAACCAATTCGCCTCAGCAACCTCAGCCAAACTTTTTTAAGGTTATAGCTGAAAAGCTCCTGGAGCGTAACTTTTTACTCTTTGCTACCATAACATTATTCATCATCATGTATATAGCAGGACTTATTGTATACAAGGACAAAAACTTTGCAAATCTGCAGGTTTTTCTGAATCTGTTTACCAGTAATGCAGGACTTATCATTGTATCTGTAGGGATGACAATGGTTCTTATTACTGGTGGAATAGATATTTCTGTTGGGTCCGTAGTAGCTGTTACTTGTATGATGCTTGCGGCGATGATGGAAAAGGCCCATATGGGTGTTGTACCAGCTATGCTGATTGTTCTTGTATTTGGTGTTATATTTGGAGCAATTCAGGGTTGGCTGATCGCATATCTAAATATTCAGCCGTTTATTGTAACCCTTGCAGGGATGTTCTTTGCAAGAGGGTTGACTGCCATGATTAGCCTTGAAATGATTACCATAACTAATGAAACTTTTTTGGCAATTGCCCAGAAAAAAATCTATTTGCCTTTTGGTGGATATGTGAATAAAAAAGGCGTTATGATTTATCCATATATTTATCCCACAGTGATTTTGGCCCTCATTATTGTGGTTCTTGCGTACTTTTTACTTAAATATACTAAGTTCGGCCGTGCGATCTATGCTGTCGGTGGTAAAGAACAATCCGCACTGCTTATGGGTCTTAACGTAAAGCGTACCAAATTCTATGTTTATATCATCAATGGTTTTCTTGCTACTTTAGGAGGCATTGCATTCTGTTTAAATACAAGTGGTGCCTTTGTTGAACTGGCAAGAGGCTTTGAAATGGATGCTATTGCAGCTACGGTTATAGGAGGTACACCTCTTACCGGTGGCGTAGGTAATGTCATTGGATCATTGTTTGGTGTGCTTATTAAAGCAACCATAGAAACTTTCGTATCTTTCCAGGGAAATATTTCTTCCTGGTGGTCCAAGATTATTATTTCCGCTCTTCTGGCTTTCTTTATTGTTCTTCAAAGTCTTCTTGTTATGAGAAAGGAAAAGAAAAGATAGAATCCCTCCCTATAATTATAGAAATTTCTTGATAGAAATGATGTGCCCCCACTAACTTTACTGCATAGTAGTTTAGATACATCCCTCATCTACTTGATAAGGGATGTATCATTTTTAACTACTATGCAATTTTTTTGCTTATTATTGTAAATTTGTTTCGTTATTAGCATTAGGTAAAGATGAAAAAAGTAAAAACTTTAAAAGTTTTTTAAAATATACTGATTCATATGGGTAAATATCCGTAAACAATGTAAAGACCTGCTTATAGTATTTCAAAAAGATATTCAATATAATTTTTTTTAAAGGGATAATTATGTTCAAATATTTGGCGGTAAGGAAGAGATCAGGGCGATAGCGTTAACAGAATTATTTTATAGGGAGGTATAGCTAATGAAAAAGTATAAAAAATGGCTGGCTGTAATGATGACTTCATTTTTTGTTATTACATCGAACTTGGGGATAGTACCAGTATTGGCAAACCCAGTACAGTATGAAGAAGGAACAGCTGCCACAGTTAATGCTTCTGCAGCAGATGTTGAAGCAGAAAAAGCAGGAGACAACACAGAAGATACTTTGGATATTACAGGCGGTGTTTATGATCGGCTCACAACTTTGGCTAATCCGGAAGATGAAGAAATACCAGTAACAGGAGTAGCACTTGACAGGAATACTCTAGCTTTAACAAAAGATTCAACCGCAACACTGACTGCAGCCATAACGCCTTTAAATGCAACCAATAAAACAGTAATCTTTGCATCAGACAATGAAGCTGTAGCTACTGTAACGGGAGCAGTTTATGATGAACTGACCGGAACAACAAGTGTAACGGTTTGTGCAATAGCTGCCGGAAGTGCAAGGATTACTGCAATGACAGCCGATGGAGGTAAAACTTCAACTTGTGATGTAACAGTAACAGACCAAAGTATCACAAAATCCTTTGTAATTCTAACGGATCATAAACTGGTCAGAGATGGGGGACTTAGCGCCAGTGTGCAAATTGACCTTGCAGAGGGAGCAGAGCCTCATAGTGGGGAAGAAACAGTGGTATTCCAATTGATGAAAGACAATGTACCAATAACGCTCTCTGCATGGATGAAGGATATAACTTCACAAGAAAAAATAACAGGATATTTTAACGTGGATCCTGCTGATACTTCCTACACAGTAAAGATATATGTATTAGATCGTTTTGATACGGATATAACTGAACCGATCCGTTTAGCGGAATCCGTCACTTTAAAATAATTTATATAAATCAAGGGGCCTGTTTAGCAGGCCCATAGATATTATAGCCTTATATTCTAACAATCAGAACAGTTGAGGAAGATATTTCATCTATGTGTTTGATCGTTTTTATAGTGCTATGAGCGCATCTGAAAGTTTGGCGGAATTAAAGATTAAAGTAATTATTATAAGCGTATGACTTAGGTCCAATGACTATAATAATGATAGGATCGGGGGAATTGAAAATGAAGAGAAGAATAATTGCTATTGCCATGCTGTTGACTTTTTTTACGGCCACCAACATATTTGCTGCAGAACTTACGATAGACAGTATCTCTGAGATAGGACCCGGAGGTACGGTAGTTATTTCAGGAAGCACTTCGATGGATGAGATTTCCATAAAAGTCATGGCACCTAATAGGACAATTCTCTATATAGATGTCGTAAAAGGACCAACATTTAATACTACCTTTGATCTTCCGGAAAATGCAGAAGAAGGCACTTACACAATTATAGCAGGACGAGACTCAGAAGTAGCAACAGTAACCTTTAACGCAAAAAGTGGAGATGCAAAAGTACCAGTAAGTGGAGTAAGCCTAGACAAAACCGCTTCAACAATAAAGGTAGGAGAAACATTACAATTATCAGCAGAAGTAATTCCAACCAATGCAACCAATAAGGCAGTAACATGGCAAAGCAATAATACTTCTATAGCAACAGTGGATCAAACAGGAAAAGTAACAGGAGTGAAGGCAGGTACTGCAATCATAACCGTTACAACCCGGGATGGCAACTTTAGTGCAGAGTGCAGTATAACCGTTACAAATCCATCTTCTGGTGGTTCTGGTGGATCAGGCGGTGGCAGTTCAGGTGGAAGCCAACCTGCAAAAGAAACAGATCAACCTAAAGAAGAAGTAAAAGAAGAAACACCAACAACAACTACAGAAACCGAGCAAGGTCAAACACCATCTTCACAAACTGCAGACTTTAAAGATACAGCAGAACACTGGGCAAGGGAAGCAATTAACAAATTGGTAAAAGAAGGCATCATCAGCGGATATCCGGATGGAACCTTCAGACCAAATGCCGAGATCACCAGAGCAGAATTTGTCACCTTAATATGCAGAATGTTAGGCTTAGAACCCATCAATAGCCCATCCAAATTTAAGGATGTAGACTCTAATGCCTGGTATGCAGGATACATCAATGCCATAAGAGAAGCAGGAATGATTGGTGGCTATGAAGATGGCACCTTTAAGCCGAATCAGAAGATTACAAGAGAAGAAGGCTTTGTTATTCTCTACAGAATGGCTAAAGCACAACTTAGTGCCTCCGGGTCTAATCCAAACTTTACGGATGATGAAAGTATCGCAGCATGGGCAAGGGAAGCAGTAGAAGCATTGGTATCAGCAGGAGTGGTAAGCGGTTATGAAGATGGAACCATAAAACCAAAGAACAATATTACCCGTGCAGAAACCGTGAAGATTCTTTCGTTCTTCTTGCAATAATTCTGCAGGAGTAAGTAATAAAGGAATCTAAGGAGGCGTGATGCATGAAGAAATTAAAAAAATGGATAGTTCTGATGTCGACTTGTGTTTTTGCAGCGCCATCAAGTTTAATAACAGGGCAGTATGAAGTACAAGCAGAGACTAATCTTGCTCCTGCAGCAGCAAAAATCCCGGGTAACAGCAATCCCCTTATTACCCACAAATATGGTGGAGACCCATGTGCTATGGTTTATGACGGCAGGGTTTACATCTATATGACAGATGATCAGGCTCAGTGGGAACTAACACCCGATACGAATAATAGTTATAGCGATTGTCGCAGTATCTCCATTATCTCTTCAGCCGATATGGTGAACTGGACAGACCACGGCAAGGTGCCGGTTGGCAAACAATTAGCGGGAGGAACTAGCTGGGCAGACAGGGCCTGGGCTCCTGCAGCTGCATGGAAGAACATTAATGGAGAAGATAAATTTTTTATCTACTTCGCTGATGGTGATACTGGTGGAATAGGTGTATTGGTGGGAGATTCGCCTATTGGACCTTTCCATGATCCTTTGGGTAAAGCACTTATCACTTGGGAAGTAGAAAATGTTAATTCTTCAAGTGTACCATGGCTCGTTGACCCGGCAGTTTTAGTGGATGATGATGGTAAAGCCTATCTTTACTTCGGTGGCGGTATAAACGGCTTAAATGCAAACGAGCCAAAGTCAGCCCGAGTGGTATAGTTGGGAGAGGACATGATTAGTATTGAAGGAACACCTCAAGAAATCAATGCACCGAGATTTTTTAGAGATTCGGGCATACATAAGTTTAACGGCAAATATTACTATTCCTACTGCTCTAACAGCAGTGGAGTGAATGGAGAGGGTTATCCGCCAACCAATACGATTGCTTATATGGTTAGTGACAATCCCTTAGGACCTTTTGAGTATATCGGGCCAATTTTACCTGGACCAGGAGTATTTGGAAATGGTGACTCAGGAAACAACCATCACGCAATTTTTGAATTTGAAGGCGAGTGGTATATCACTTATCAGAACCGCCAGGTGAATATTGCAAAGAGGAAAAATGAGGGGAAATCCGGACATAAGGATTACCGTTCACCAAGTATAACGGAACTTGATATTGATCCTGTAACTGGATCTATTACGCCTCTTCAGATGGAAAGCAAAGGGGTCGGCAGGTTAAAAACCATGAACCCATATACACGGGTTGAAGCTGAAACCATTGCCTGGAACGGGGGAATCTCTACAGAGGCATCCACTCAACCTGGTTTAGTGGTAGAGAGCATCAATCTACAGGTGAATGATATCAATCATGGAGATTGGATTGCTGTATCAGGTTTGGACTTTGGAGATCAAGGTGCGGGTACATTTACAGCAAATGTTGCCAGTGGTTCCCGTGGAGGCGAAATAGAACTGCGTATTGACAGCCTTGACGGCCAAGTTATAGGCACACTTCCTGTTTCTTCTACAGGGGGATGGGATAATTGGAAGACGATAACAACAGTCGTTTCTGGAGTAACAGGCGTACATGATGTATACATGATTTTTAAAGGCCAAACGTCAGAAGAACTTTTTAAGCTTGACTATTGGATGTTTAATGAAAAGCGTGATGTACATGAACTTGTTGCTATAAATGCAACAGTAGATCAACATATCATTGATATTACTTCAGGAGATAATACAGCGAATCTGAATGTTACTGCTATATACGCCGATGGAACTACTGAAGATGTTACTTCTATGGCTATGGCAACGCCCAGCCACACAGGTATAGTGGAAATTAACAATGGCATTGTGACAGGAGTTGACTATGGAACAACAAGTATTCATATAAGTTATGAAGGAAAGACATTTGAAGTTTATTTGGAAGTAAAGCCTATAAAACCAGAAAGTAAAGTAAAAAGACTTATCATTGACAATAATAATTTTACATTGGACCCTGGTGATACAGCAGAGTTTACAGTTACGGCAGAATATTTAGACGGACACACGGAAGACGTTACGAATAGAGCAACCTATGAAAATCCTAATCCAGCTATTGCAGAGGTTTCAAATGGTACGATTACAGCTAAATTAAGTGGCTTAGTGACTGTAGCTGTAAGCTTTAAGGGAGACTTAGGAGACACTGCAACTGCTCAAATATCTGTAACCGTATCCGGACAAGGAACCGAAGAAGGGTTAAAACCATTTACAATGATCACTGACGGCAAACTTGTCAGAGCCAATGGTATTCTGGCAGAAATACAGGTTAGTCCTACAGGAGGAGTAGTTGGCCATGACGGTGAAGAAGTTGTTGTATTCCAGTTGATGAAAGGAAATACACCGGTAAGTATTCCTGTTCTTATGAGGGACATTACTTCTACAGAAAGTATGAAAGCTTATTTTAATGTAGAGTCTGACGATCCTTCATACACAGTAAAGGTATTCATACTGGATCGCTTTAGTAGTGATGATACAGCTCCCGTAAGTTTAGCAGAACCAGTAATTTTAAAATAATGCTTAAAATTAGTGTGTAGCGATTTTTTAAAAAGATTGACTTTATTTTAGAGTCAATCTTTTTTGTTTACATTCTAAAAATTAAGTTTCATTTTAAATTCATACAATAGTATTTTATTTTAAAACATTTCATAAATTTTAGTTGGATAAATTGTTAAAGAATATTATAATTTTAAATATAAGTAGCTATATATAATTGTTTTTTTCTTATTGGCATTAAAGTTGAAATTGGCGATGATAACCTGATTCTATTCACAAAGAGATTAGGAAAATATTTCTGCTTTGTAACGAAGCATAGTTCTAATAATATTCATTTAAAAGTTGAAGTGGATTACGTATTTTAAAAAAGATTATGTTACTTTTGGCAGTTTGTCTGAAAAGATGCTTCTTAATACCAATATACCAATGAAGATAATTTTGTATATGTTAAACTGATAAGGAGCAGAGAGTATGTATAAACTATTGATTGTGGATAATAAGGGAAATATTTCAAACGAGTTAGTTATTTGAAGTATTTTGTAATATGAAGCATCTTGATTTGGACATATATAAGGCTTATTCGGGGGAAGAAGCCATGGAATGGCTCAGAAGAACGAAAATAGATATTGTAATAACAGACATCAGGATGCCTAAGATGGATGGTATACAGCTCCTTAATGCAATTTACAAGAATTGGCCCCAATGTAAAGTGATCGTATTGTCGGATTGTGACCAATTTGAATATATCTATAACACAGTACAATATAACTGTACTCGATATATATTAAAGAGTGAAGATCCGGATAGGGTTATAAAAGCTGTAGAGGATGCAGTTAATGAAATACAAAAAACCAATGAAATTAAAGGATTGATTCATCAGGCAAAAGAACAAATCAACATGGCTAAATTTTTATTTCAAAAGGATTATCTTGTTCAATTATTACATGGCGACAGCACCTTAAAAATTAACAAATATCACTTTGAACAGTTGAAAATACCCCTAAATCCTGAAATTCCTGTTATTTTAGTAATGGGCAATATCAGCAACATTCCTAAAAATTTAACTTACTGGGACAAGATGGAATACTTGTGCTCTATTAAATTGATTATAGAACAAAAGATGGGCATTTATATGAGCAATGTTGTGGTAATGGATGAAAATTATAGATTTTTTATATTTGTTCAGCCTGAAGAATTGCTTACAAATATTTCTTCTCACAAGGCTCAGGATATATATTATGAGAAGACGATTTCCTTTTTAAAAGAAATTTTTAAAATGATTCAAACAGCCTGCAAAGAATTCAATCATGCATCTGTCCATTTTATCTTGACTGGAGTTCCGTGCAGATGGGAAGAAGTCTTTCGTGAATATGATTATTTTAATCAGTTAATCAATTATCGGGCTGGAACAGATCTTGAAATGTTAATGATTGATAATCATATACTTTATAATAAAACAGAAAAAATGACTGAGGATGACATTTATCTCGATGGATTGTCACAAAACAAAAGTTTGGACTGGATTAAAGCTTATTTTAGGTCAGGCCAAAAAGAAACATTTTTTGAGCTATTGGATCAATTCCTCAATCCCATTAAAAAGGTAAGAAGTAAAAATAATGGTTTGGCGATAGAACTTTATTTCAAAGTTGCATTGAGTTTATTATCTTATATCAATGAAAGAAATTTAACCAATCAACTTGCTTCTAAAATCGACTCGAGCAAGTTAATGCGAATAGATTTACATGATTCCTGGGAAGAAGCTGTGGAATATTTAAAATTATTATGTTGTGCTATTTTCGACCTTCAGAGTGAAGAAAAAATAGACCGCACCAATAAAATTATTCAATTGGTTCAGAGATTCATTGTAGAACATATTAATGAAGATCTGTCTCTGGTTAAGTTAGCGGAACGCGTTTATTTAAATCCATCTTATTTATCCAGACTATATAAGCAGGTAACAGGAGAAAACTTATCTGATTTTATAGATCAGGAACGTATAAAGCGGGCTAAAGAATTGATGCAAACCAGGAATATCAAAATCAATGAGATAGGGAAATTGGTTGGTTATGAAAATGCTGCATCGTTTACAAGATTCTTTAGGAAAATGACATCATATTCACCACAAGAATATTATGACCTCTTATTAGATCAAGACAGGCATTAAAAAAGATATACCAAATGAATGAATGTAAAAACGATTTGGACATATTCGAATCCTATTTTAAAAATACCAAATGACAAGGGTCATAGCATATCCGTTTTTTGGCATAAAACCTCTCTGGTGCAGTAATTAAAAGCCTGGCATATAAAAATCTATGCCAGGCCTAAAATTTGATTATAGATTTATTTTAAATATTCTACGGCTGCTCTTTCAATAGCCAGTCCCTTCTTGTAACATTCCATAAACTTTTCAAATCCTTCCACATCTTTAGGATCAGGACTTATTGCGACGCCTTCTTTTCCTGCAAATACTTTACTGTCAAGGTAATCTTCCAAGGTCTCATTTTTAGCTTTGTTCATCATATAAGAGGCTAGAATGGCTATACCCCATGCCCCGCCTTCGCCGGCTGTTTCCATAACGGAAACAGGGGTATTGATTGCGCCGGCCATAATTTTTTGTGCCACGCCTTTGGTCTTGAACAAACCGCCATGGCCTAAAATTCTGTCCAGTTTCACATTTTCCTGTTTAAGAAGGATATCAAGACCTATTTTAAGAGCGCCCAATGCTGTAAAGAGATTTACACGCATAAAGTTGGCGAGATTAAAATTGCTGTTAGAGGAGCGCACAAACAGCGGACGGCCTTCTTCAAATCCTGTCATATGTTCACCGGAAAGATAACCGTAAGCGAGCAATCCTCCACAGTCGGGGTCTCCCTCAAGGGCTAAGTTATATAAAGTTCCAAAGATTTTATTCATGTCAGTTTCAATACCCATTGCTTTTGCAAATTCGGCAAACAGTCCTACCCATGCATTTAAGTCAGAGGAACAGTTGTTGGAATGCGCCATACCTACCAGATTGCCTGTAGGTGTTGTGACAAGATCTATTTCTGGATATACTTTTGACAGCTCTTTTTCCAGCACAATCATTGCAAAGACTGAAGTTCCGGCAGAAATATTACCGGTGCGTTTTGCTACGGCATTGGTTGCAACCATACCTGTTCCTGCATCGCCTTCAGGAGGACAAAGAGGAATACCAGCCTGCAGTTCTCCGGTAACATCCAGAAGTTTTGCACCTTCTTCTGTAAGGACACCGGCATTTTCACCGGCCAGTAGAACTTTTGGAAGAATATCACGCAGTTTCCATGGGAAATTCTTAGGAGCAAGAAGTTCATCAAATTGGTTGATCATCTTTTGGTCAAAATCCTTGGTGCTTAAATCAATTGGGAACATTCCGGAAGCATCTCCAATACCAAGAACTTTTTGACCTGTTAATTTCCAGTGAATATATCCGGCCAAAGTGGTCATAAAGGAAATATCGCCAACATGTTCTTCGTTATTTAAAATCGCTTGATAAAGGTGGGCAATACTCCATCTTTGAGGAATATTGTAATTAAATAATTTGGTTAAAGCCGTAGATGCTTCTTCCGTAATGTTATTGCGCCAGGTACGGAATGGTACCAAAAGATTGTCATCTTTATCAAAAACCATATAGCCATGCATCATGGCGCTAAAACCAATTGCACCTATTCTTTTGATGGTTAGGCCGTATTTTTCTTTAACATCCATGGCCATGTTTTTGTAGCTATTCTGGACACCTTTCCAGATGTCTTCCAGGCTGTATGTCCAGATATTGTCGATATAGCTGTTTTCCCAGTCATGGCTGCCGGAAGCAACAGGTGTGTTGTTTTCGTCAATCAGAACAGCTTTGATGCGGGTTGAACCCAGTTCAATACCCAGTACGGTTTTTCCATTGATAATGGCATTTTTAATATTTTCCATACAGTAGTCCCCCATATTGATTGATTATCTTCTCCAAGCCATGTCGTTCCATTTTAATTGATTTCTGAATGCAAGAATGTCTGTATTTTTGTCGATTAATACGCATTCAATTTGAGCCATTTCAGCCCAATCCATCATTTGTTCTACTGTAACGTCATAGGAGAAGGAAGTATGGTGAGCGCCTCCTGCAAGAATCCAGGCTTCAGCAGCTTCGCTAAGGGAAGGTTCTGGTTTCCACAATACTCTTGCTACAGGAAGTTTAGGCATATCAATTGTAGGCTGTACAGCGTTTACAGTATTGATGATTAAACGATAGCGCCCGCCCATTTCAATTAAAGAAGTTGCGATCGCAGAACCGCCTTTGCCGTTAAATACCAAACGAGCTGGGTCAGCTTTTCCGCCAATGCTTAGAGGATGTACTTCGATTCTTGGTTTGGTTGCAGCGATAGTAGGACATACTTCTAACATATGAGCGCCTAAAATCATTTCATTACCCGGTTCTAAATGATAGGTATAGTCTTCCATAAAGGATGTTCCACCGCTAAGGCCAGCACTCATCAGTTTCATGATACGAACCATTGCAGCAGTTTTCCAGTCGCCTTCTCCGCCAAAACCATATCCTTGTGCCATTAAACGTTGAACAGCAAGACCTGGAAGTTGTTTCATTCCGAATAAGTTTTCAAAGTTGGTTGTAAAGGCACCGAAATTGCCTTCTTCGAGGAAAGATTTCATACCGATTTCAATACGGGCTTGTTCTTTGATAGAATCAATATTGGCTGCAGGATCGATATCGTAGAGTTCTTTATATTCATCCATAAGTTCATTCACTTGAGCTTCTGTTACAGAATCAATACGTTCTACAAGATCTCCGATGCCATAAGCGTCAATTGCCCAGCCAAATTTAATCTGAGCCTCAACCTTATCTCCTTCAGTAACAGCAACATTACGCATATTGTCGCCAAAGCGCGCTACTTTAAGATTGCGTCCTTGGGTAAAGGCAAGGGCAGAACGCATCCAGGCACCTATACGATTTCTGGTTTCTGGATTTTCCCAGTAACCTACAATAACCTTGCGGGCAATTCTTAATCTGGCGCCGATAAAACCATATTCTCTGTCACCATGGGCAGATTGGTTAAGATTCATAAAGTCCATATCAATACTGCTCCAGGGGATGTCGCGGTTAAATTGTGTATGAAGGTGAAGGAGAGGTTTCTTAAGTTCGGAAAGACCAGCAATCCACATTTTTGCCGGGGAGAATGTATGCATCCATGTAATAATACCAGCGCATTTATCGTCTAAGTTTGCTTCAGAGCAGAGTTTGCGGATCGCATCAGGAGTTGTTAAGACAGGCTTAAATACAACTTTGCATGGAATAGATGGGTCAAGATCTAATCCCTCTGCCATTTTGCGGGAATGGGCTTCTACCTGTTCCAATGTTTCAGGACCATATAAGTGTTGACTTCCTGTTACAAACCAAAATTCGAATGATTTTAAATTTAACATCATTCTTCCTCCTTTATAAAATATATTTTAAAATTACAATATAAACTATTTTGCGCCAAAAACTTGTGCGCACAAGTAATTTACTTTTATTTTATACTTCTTTTATATAATTTTCAATATAGTTTTTAAAAATTTATATAAATTTCTATAAAATATTCACAGAAATAAATAAGTATGCTATAATAACTTGTGCATACAACATGAAGAGGTGACTTATGAGTTTAAATAACGAACCAAAGTATATACAACTTAAGGAGTTTATAAAAAATTATATATCTGAAGGACAGCTTAAGGCGGATGATAAGCTTTTTTCAGAGCACGAGCTGGCAAATCGCTTTCAGATAAGCCGCCATACCGTCAGAAAAGCTATAGGGGAACTCATCAATGAAGGATGGCTTTATCAAGTCCAGGGAAAGGGTACTTTTGTTGCCAATACTGAAGGAGAGTCTAAAAGGAAGAGCAAGCTTATAGGCGTAATCACCACCTATCTTAAAGACTATATTTTTCCTGATATCATCTACGGAATTGACGAAGTCTTAAGTAAAGAAGGCTATACCATCTTACTGGGGCATACGAATAATGAGTTTGAAAAAGAAAGAAACTGCCTTCTTAATATGCTCAACAACAATCTGGACGGTTTAATCATTGAGCCTACCAAAAGCGTATTGCCCAATCCCAATATAGATATTTATGAGCGCTTTAAGGCCGAAGGAATTCCTATTGTATTCATACATGCTTATTATAACAATTTTGAAGCTTCTTATGTAATGGAGGACGATGTTTTGGGCGGTTATATGGCCACCAGGCATTTGATAGAGCAGGGCCATCAGCGTATAGCAGGCATCTTTAAGAGTGATGATCTGCAAGGGTTAGGAAGATTTCAGGGTTTTGTACAGGCTCATAGGGAACATAATTTAACAATTAATGAAAAGCATATTTTATGGTTTTCATCCCAGGATTTCGATCCATTACTTCTGGATGATGCGTATATTCAGAGGTTTATTCACAGACTAAAAACCTGCACAGGGCTTATTTGTTACAATGACCAAATTGCAATCAATATGCTTGAAATATTAAGAACACAGGGGATTCATGTGCCAGGGGATTGTGCTGTAGTTGGATTTGATAATTCAGAACTGGCACAGCAAGGAGAAATAAAACTTACAACGGTAGCCCATCCTAAGGAAAAACTGGGAAGAAAAGCTGCCGCAAGCCTTCTGGAGCTTATCAATGGTACGAAAGAGTGTATACAGGAAAAAATGGAACCGGAACTTATTATGAGGGATTCCACACAAACTACCAATTGACTTAACTTGTACGCACAAGTATAATATCAACTAATTATTAAGTAAATTAAAAATATATTTAAAATAAATATGAAGGGATGGTCTTATGTTAGAAGAATTGAAAAAATCTGTGCTGGAAGCCAACCTGGCATTAGTAGAACATCAGTTAGTAATTTTTACCTGGGGAAATGTAAGCGGCATTGACAGAGAAAAAGGCTTGGTCGTGATTAAGCCCAGTGGTGTAGAGTATGATGAATTAACAGAAGACAAACTGGTCGTATTGGATTTAGAGGGCAACATTGTAGAAGGGAATCTAAGACCTTCTTCAGATACGCCGACCCACCTGGTCCTTTATAAAAATTTCCCAGAAATAGGTGGTGTTGTACACACCCATTCTTCCTGGGCAACTGCCTGGGCACAGGCTGGCAGAGGAATCCCGCCTATGGGAACAACCCATGGAGATTATTTTTACGGTGAAATTCCCTGCACAAGAAAAATGACAGCATCTGAAATTCAGGGAGAATATGAAAAAGAAACAGGAAATGTTATTGTTGAGACCTTTAAAGGTCTTGATCCTATGCAAATTCCAGGGGTACTTGTGCATAGCCATGGACCTTTTTCCTGGGGAAAAGATCCGATGAATGCGGTGCATAATGCAGTAGTTATGGAAGAAGTGGCAAAAATGACTTTCAGAACCTTGGTGCTTTCACCGGATAAAGGAAGGATGGATCAGGTTTTACTGGATAAACACTTTTTAAGAAAGCATGGCAAAAATGCTTACTATGGTCAAAATTAAACTAAAAATAAAGGGGAGACAAAAATGAAAATATTTATTGACACTGCCAATG